>CAMLNE010000016.1 GCA_946481265.1 uncultured Panacagrimonas sp.
ACAGCGCGTCCCAGTCCGAACCCCACAGCACCTTGATCACGTTCCAGCCGGCGCCGGTGAACAGCGCCTCCAGTTCCTGGATGATCTGGCCGTTGCCGCGCACCGGACCGTCGAGGCGCTGCAGGTTGCAGTTGATGATGAAGCTCAGGTTGTCGAGCTTCTCGCGCGCCGCCAGGGTCAGGCCCGCGATCGACTCGGGCTCGTCCATCTCGCCGTCGCCGAACACGCCCCAGACGTGGCGGCCATCGGTATCGGCGAGCTTGCGATCGCGCAGGTAGCGGAAGAAGCGCGCCTGGTAGACCGCGCTGATCGGGCCCAGGCCCATCGAGCCCGTCGGCACCTGCCAGAAGTCCGGCATCAGCCAGGGATGCGGGTAGGAACACAGGCCGCCGCCCGCCACCTCCTGGCGATAGCGCGCGAGCTGCTCCTGGTCCAGGCGGCCTTCGAGGAAGGCGCGCGCGTACACGCCGGGCGCGGAGTGCGGCTGGAAGTAGACGAGGTCGCCGCCGTGCGCGTCGCTGCGTGCCCGGAAGAAATGGTTGAAGCCGACCTCGAAGATCTCCGCGGCCGAGGCGTAGGACGCGATGTGGCCGCCGAGATCGCCGTAGGCGGCGTTGGCGCGCATGACCATCGCAAGCGCGTTCCAGCGCAGGATCGCGGTGAGCCGCTCCTCGATCGCGAGGTCGCCCGGAAACGCGCCCTGGCGTTCCAGCGCGATGCTGTTGCGATAGGCCGAGTACGGCTGCGCGAGCGCGACGCTGTCGCTGTTGCGCAGGCGCTCCTCGAGCTGCTGGAGCAGGAACTGCGCGCGCTCGCTGCCGGCGTTGTGCAGGACCGCGTCGAGCGATTCCATCCACTCGCATGTCTCGAGCGGGTCGGGATCGGCCGCAGGCAGGGTCGCCGGCGCCGATACGGCGTCGGCTCTCATCGCAGCACCACCTTGCGCACGGCGAAGCGCCAGCCCTCGTCACCGAGCACGAACCGGTCGATGTACTCGGCGCGGATCCGCTCGACCTGGTCGACGCCCTGCTGTCCGCGCTCCATGTCCAGGTCCACGCGGCCGCTTGCGCTGCGCCCGTCCGGCGCGACCTCGATGCGCACGTTGCTGCACACATGCCGCGTCCACACGCCGGGCGCGCGGCCGGCGATCACCTGCCGGATCGCCGCGCGTCCGACGATCTGCTGCCCGAGGCGATCGAACACGCCGTCCGGCGCGTACAGCGCGGCGAGCACGTCGGCCTCACCCGCGTCGGCATGCGGGCCGTAGGCCATGCACAGGGCTTCGCAGGCGCGTCGGGCTTCGGCGTGGGCGGCGGCGTCGGTCATCGGTTTCTCCGGGGGATGGCAAGCCGCCGCATTACGGTGCGGCTGGCGGGGGCGGCAGGGTCGTGTAGACGTATTCCTCGCCCTTGGGCACGGGCGCCGCGCCCTGTCTGAGCAGCTCGGCCTCCGGCACCCCGCTGCGCAGCTTCTGCAGCAGAGCCTGCGGATCGAAGTCGACGCCGATCGGGTTGGCCGCGAAGGCCTCCGACGCGAACCAGGCCTTGCACAGCTCCATCGTCGGGAAGTTGTCCACCTGCAGCTCGATCTCGTTGCCGTCGGGATCGCGGTAGTACATCGAGGTGCTCATGCCGTGGTTGATGCACCAGAACGGCGTGATCCCCTCGCTCTTCAGGCGCTCCCAGTTCGACAGCAGGTCGGACAGGTTGCGATAGGTGAAGGCCACGTGGTCGACGCCGCTGCGCATCGTGTCCGGAGCCGGCAAATGCTCGGTGTTGAGGAACGCGATGCGGTGGTGTTCCTCGTCGTAGGTCAGGAACGCGATCACCGGCGCCTCGAACGAGGTCTCCAGGTGAAAGACCTTGCGGTACCACGCGAGCATCTCCTGGAACCGCTTCGCGCGGATCACGTAGTGCGCCAGCTTCGTGGGGACGATCCGGGCGTCACCGCTCGACGTGGGCTGCTCAACCGCTGCGGCTGCGTTCATGCGTACTCCTCGCGCTCGGCGAACCGGTCCGATGCCGGGTTCGCTCCGGTTGCATTCTCCATATGCTTACCATATGGTCAAGTCAATCCGGAGCACGGCCGCCTGGCCGCGACTTCCAACTCCCGCACGCCGGGGACGCATCAGAACGTCGGAGGAGAGCAACAATGCGCTTGGCCATGGTGAGCCTCGGAGACGCGCCCGCGCGCCCCGCCCTGATCGCAAACGATCGTGTCCACGACATCGGCAGGCCCCTGCCCGATGCGCCGAAGGACATGATCGGCATCCTCGAATTGCTGGATTCGCTGCGCGCGGCGCTGGACCGGCTCGCCGCCGGCCCCGGCGACCATGCGCTCGGCGACGTGCGCCTGCACGCGCCGGTGCCGCGGCCCGGCAAGATCCTCGCCCTGGGCCTGAACTACCGGGACCACGCCGTGGAAGCCAACATGGCGCTGCCCGAGATCCAGACCTGGTTCGCCAAGATGACCACGTCGACCAACGGGCCCTTCGATCCGATCCACCTGCCGCGCGTGTCCCGCAAGCTCGACTACGAGGCCGAGCTGGGCGTGGTCATCGGCAGGCGCGCGCGCCACGTCAGCCGCGAACAGGCGCGCGACGTCATCGCGGGCTACGTGGCGGCCAACGACGTCAGCGTGCGCGACTGGCAGCTGCGCACCTCGCAGTTCGTCGTCGGCAAGTCCTTCGACACGCACTGCCCCTTCGGGCCCTGGATCACCACCACCGACGAGATCCCCGACCCGCAGGCGCTGCGCATCCGCTGCACCGTCAACGGACAGACGCGGCAGGACTCCAGCACGCGCGAGATGGTGTTCGACGTCTTCCAGATGATCGAGCACCTGTCGCAGGCGATGACGCTCGAACCCGGCGACCTGCTGATCACCGGCACGCCTGCCGGCGTCGGCGCCGTGAGCAAGCCGCCGCGCTACCTGTCCGCGGGCGACGTCGTGCGCGTCGAGATCGAGAAGATCGGGTACATCGAGAACCGCGTTGTGCCCGAGCCGGCCTGATCGTTGCGGGAAAGGATTCCACCGCAAAGGCGCAGAGGAAAAAGATCAGGTTGGGTTTGCGTCGGCTCGCACCCAGCGGATCGGCGGTAGTGCTTGTCCTTTGCGACCTTTCTTTTTCCTCTGCGCCTTTGCGGTAAATATCTTTGGTCGGATCGAGCGGCCGGATTGACCGGATTGAACCGAGCAGGAGACTCTGAAACGACATGGCCTTCAACGGATACCTTCGCAACGCCTGGTACGTCGCGGCCTGGTCGAGCGAGATCACGCGCGGCCTGTTCGAGCGCACGATCCTCGAGCAGTCGATCCTGCTGTACCGCAAGGAGAACGGCGACATCGCGGCCATCGGCAACGCCTGCCCGCACCGGCTCGCGCCGCTGCATATGGGCAAGCTGGTCGGCGACACCATCCAGTGCGGCTACCATGGCCTGCGCTTCGACGGCAGCGGCGCCTGCGTGCTGAATCCGCATGCCGACGGCATGATCCCGCCGAAGATGAAGGTGCCGGCCTACCCGCTCGTGGAGAAGCACGGGCTGGTCTGGCTGTGGTTCGGCGACGAGGACAAGGCCGATCCCGCGACGATCCCGGACTTCAGCTGCCACCTCGACCCGGAGCTCGCCTTCGTCGGCGGCGTCATCGAGATGAAGGCCAACTACGAGCTGATCACGGACAACCTCCTCGACCTCGCGCACTCCGAATTCGTCCACGAGGGCCTGCTGTCCAGCGCCGGCTATACCGCGAGCAAGCTGCAGACGATCGAAAAGGGCACGACGATCTACGCCAACCGCTGGGCGCCGGGCTGCGACGCGATGCCGGCCTTCCACATGATCTTCGAGGGACACAAGCAGGGCGACCCGGTCGACCACTGGGCCTACATGCGCTGGGATGCGCCCGCGCACATGCTGCTCGACGTCGGCATCACGCACCCGGGCCGTCCGCGCACGGAAGGGGCCTGGATCTACGGCACCGACATCCTGACGCCCAGGGACCGCTTCAACACCTACTACTTCTGGGGCATTCACGCGGGCGTACAAGCAGAACGACGCGGCTGCCGGCGAGCTGTGGCGGCAGGTCATCAGGGGCGAGCGCTCGCTGGAAGACGCGCATCCCGTGATGTTCGCCAGCGATGTCGCCGCGCAGCGCGTGCGCAAGCTGCTCGCACGGCTGATCGACAGGGGCATCGTGCCCGATCCGCAGAACGCGGATCTGCGCGAACAGCGCCGTGCGAGCGAGCGCACGAGCGCGCCGATCCTCCCGGCGGTATGACCCGATGAGCACTCCATTGCACACCGATGTCCTCGTCGTCGGCGCCGGCGGCTGCGGCCTGAACCTGTCGATCTTCCTCGCCGACCTGGGCGTGGATTTCCTCACCGTCGAGCGCAACACCCAGCTCGCCCAGCTGCCGAAGGCGCACTACCTCAACCAGCGCACGATGGAGATCCTGCGCCAGCACGGCGTCGAGGACGACATCCGCGCGCTGGGCACGCCGCCACACCACATGTCGCGCGCGATGTGGCTGACCACCCTCGGTGGTGACGGGCCGTTCGACCGCAAGGTCATCTTCGAGATGGACGGCATCGGCGGCACCGGCGATTCCCAGCGCGCGATCTACGATCGCGACAGCGCCTGCCGCTCCGCCAATCTGCCGCTGATCCGCTCCGAGCCGATCTTCCGCCGCCACGCCGACCAGCGGGCGCCGGGCCGACTGCGCTTCGGCCATGAGCTCGTCCGGTTCTCGCAGGACGACGAGGGTGTCGACGCCGTCGTGAAGAATCTCGCCTCGGGCGAGGAGCGGCGCGTGCGTGCGAAGTACCTGGTCGGCGCCGATGGCGGCCGCACCATCGGCAAGGCGCTGGGCATCGGGATGGCCGGGCCCTCGGGCCTGGCCAAGAACGTCACCGTGCATTTCAGCGCCGACCTGTCGAAGCTGCTGCTCGACGACCGCGTGATGCTGCACTTCTTCATCCACCCCACGCGGCGCGGGCCGCTGGCCAGCGGCGCGCTGGTGCCTGCCGGCGGCGACGACGGCGTCTGGGGCCGCCACAGCCGCGAGTGGATCTTCCACTTCATGGTGGCACCCGACGATCCCTCGCGCTTCGACGAGGCCATGGTCACGCAGCAGATCCGCGAGCTGCTCAAGCTTCCCGACCTGCAGATGGACGTGCACAGGATCAGCCACTGGATGATCGAGGCGGTGCTCGCCGAGCACTATCGCGTCGGTCGCGTGCTGCTCGCCGGCGACGCCGCGCACCGTCATCCGCCGGCCTCGGGCCTGGGCCTGAACACCGGCATCCAGGACGCGCACAACCTGGCGTGGAAGCTGGCCCTGCTCACGCGCGGCCACGCGGCGCCGGCGCTGCTCGACAGCTACGAGCAGGAACGCCGCCCGATCGGCTCGATCAACGTGGCCTGGGCGCTGTCGAGCTACTGGAACCACCTGCTGAGCGCCGCATCGATCTTCGCAATCCACCCGGCCAACGTGTACGAGGCGGTCGGCCAGCCCGACGCGGACAACGAGATCGCCGGGCTGTTCGCAGACACGCCCGATGGCCGCATGCGCCGGGCGCGCATGCACGAGGTCTTCAGCACGCACCGTGTCGAGATGTTCGATCACGACGTGGAGCTGGGCTTCGTCTACGAGCAGGGCGCGCTGGTGGCCGACGGCAGCAGCGCACCCGAGCGCGACCCCTGGGGTTCCGACTACCGGCCGACGACGCGGCCCGGGCACCGCCTGCCGCACGCCTGGCTCGAGGTGAACGGCATACGCCGGTCCACCCATGATCTGCTCGACGCCGGTGGCAGCTTCCTGTTGCTGGCCAACCCGCAGGGCCAGGCCTGGTGCGCGGCCGCACGCGAGATCGCGGCCGAGCGCGGCATCCGGCTGCACGCGCTGCGCATCGCGGCCGATGGCGAGGCGCTGGACATCGACCGCTGCTGGGCGCAGTGCTGCGGCATCGGCGAGGCCGGCGCCGTTCTGGTGCGACCGGACGCGATGATCGCCTGGCGATCCGGTACCGCGGCCGACGATGCGCCCGCGCAGCTGCGCGCCGTGTTCGATCGCCTGCTTGCCGGCAAGTCCGGCTGAGCTTCCCCTCTTCTCCAAGGACGCAACGTGAAAACCATCGAAACCCCGGTCCTGATCTGTGGTGGCGGCGGCGCCGGCCTGAGCCTGTCGATCTTCCTGTCCGCCCAGGGCGTCGAATCCCTCCTGGTCGAGCGCCATGCCGGCACCTCGCACCTGCCCAAGGCGCATTACCTGAACCAGCGCACGATGGAGATCCTGCGCGAGCACGGCATCGCCGACACCGTGTACGCCAAGGGCACGCCTTTCGAGAATCTCGGCTGCGTGGTGTGGCTGACCTCGCTGGGTGGCGACGGCCCGCTCGACCGCAAGCAGATCTACAGGATGGATGCCTTCGGCGGCGGGCACCTGCAGGAGACCTATGACCGCGACAGTCCCACGCGCGTCGGCAACATGCCGCTGATCCGCTTCGAGCCGGTTCTGCGCGCCGCTGCGGAAAGCAGGCCGCTGGCCAAGGTCTGCTTTAGCCACGAGCTGCTGAGCTTCACCCAGGACGATCAGGGCGTGCGTTCGATCGTGAAGAACCTGGAGACGGGCGAGGAATTCGCGGTGCGCTCGCAGTACCTGGTCGGCGCCGACCGCGGCCGCACGGTCGGCCCGGCGCTGGGCATCGAGCTGCAGGGCCCGACCAACCTGGTCGACATGGTCAGCACGCACTTCAGCGCCGACCTGTCGAAGCACATCGACGACGACGGCCCGCTGATCCGCTGGTTCATCAATCCCGAAGGCGGCGGCGGCTGGGGCAGCGGCGCGATGGTGGCGATGGGCCCGACCCACTTCGATCGCCACTCGGAGGAGTGGGTGTTCCACTTCGCGTTCCGTCCGGGCGATCCGGACTTCAACGAGGACCTGATCGTGCCGCGCATCCGCCAGCTGCTGAAGCTGCCGGACCTGGACATCAAGGTGCACAAGGTCAGCCACTGGATCGTCGAGTCGATCCTGGCCAGCAAGTATCGCGGCGGCCGCTGCGTGGTGATCGGCGATGCGGCGCATCGTCATCCGCCGACCACGGGCCTGGGCCTGAACTCGGGCATCCAGGACGCCCACAACCTGGCCTGGAAACTGGCCGCGCTGCTGCGCGGGCAGGCGGGCGATGCGCTGCTCGATTCCTACGAGCAGGAGCGCCGCCCGGTGGCCCAGCGCAACACGCGCTGGGCGCTGTTCACGTTCATGAACCACTTTGTCACCGACGCCGGCTTCGGCCTGATCCCCGGTGCGCCGCCGGAGATGAACGCAGGCGCGTTCCAGACGCTGCTGTCCGATACCTTCGAAGGCGAATGGGCCCGCGCGCGCATGCACGAGGTGCTGATGACCCAGCGCACGGAATTCTGCGCGCACGACCTCGAACTGGGCTTCGTCTACGAGGCCGGCGCGATCGTGCCGGACGGCACGCCGGCACCCCCGCGTGCACCGATGGGCGACATCTACACGCCGACCACGCGACCCGGCCACCGCCTGCCGCATGCCTGGCTGAGCCGGGACGGCAAGCGTGTCTCCACCCACGACCTCTGCGGCCGCGGCCGTTTCGTGCTGCTCACCGGGCCGTGCGGCGCGGCCTGGAAGGAAGCCGCCGAAAGCGCGGCGCGAGACTGCGGCGTGAGCCTGGACGTCCATGCGATCGGCGCGACCGGTCAGGTGGCGGATACCGGGGGCCGCTGGGCCGGGCTGTGCCAGATCGAGGGTGACGGCGCCATCCTGGTCCGGCCCGATGTGCACGTGGGCTGGCGCAGTGCGAAGCTGCCGGACGATCCGGCAGCCGCGCTTGGCGAGGCGCTGGCCCGCATCCTGGGCCGAGACAAGACCTGAGCGCGGGCGCAGGGCCGTCCGATCGCCGCGGCAGGATCGTGGGGATCCGGGCGGATCGGACACGCGACCTGCGCCGCCGCCATTTCCAGCACAACCCGAGGAGTACATCGTGAGCACCACCCGCGAGATCGCGCAGCGCTACATGGACCTGCTGTGCGCGCAACGATTTGCCGACGCCTTCGACCTGCTCGCGGACGACGCCAGCTACCGCATCATCGGCAACACGCCGCTGTCGGCGCCGATGAAGGGTCGCCAGGCGATCAAGGACACGCTGGTGGGCGCGCTGGGCAGCTTCCAGGAGCCGCTCGCGCTGACCTTGCAGGACATCATCGTCGAGGGCAGCCGCGCGGTGGCGCTGGCCGCCGGCAAGGCGATGGGCCCGACCGGGCTGCCCTACTCGCAGCCGCATTACGCGATGGTGCTGAGCATCGAGAACGATCGCATCCAGAGTGTGCTCGAGTTCATGGATACGGTCGCCGTCGAGACCGCGCTGCTCGGCAAGAAGCTGGTGCAGGTGTGACACGACACGGGGTGCGCAAGGCAAGTCCTGCACACCGCTTCCCTTGGCAACGGCACCTGCGCCGCGTGTCCTCCACTCTGTGCGACGTGCCGCATCGGACCGCGATGTCGTCCACGCCATGGCAGGATGACCGCCTGGTCTTCCCCTGATCCGAAAGTGCCCAAGAAGCCCTTGCCGCCCCCGGCAGCATCCGCAGCGGAACGTCCCGTAACGAAAAAGAACGCACGCGGCCAGCGCCGCAGCCACGCCGCGCGCCTGACCTCGCGCTCGCATGCACCGCGGCCCGTCGCAACGGGGACGGCCAAGCGGCCACGTGGGGAGGAGGCGCGCGAGCGCATCCTGCACGCGGCGCTGGAATGCTTCGGCGCCTTCGGCTTCGAGGGCACGTCCACGCGCGCCGTGGCCGAGCGCGCAGGCCTGAGCCACCCGCTGCTGCTCTACCACTTCGAATCCAAGGAGCGGCTCTGGCAGAGCACCATGGAGGACGTGATCGGCCGTTACCAGCGCGAGCTCCACGCGCGCCTGGCCCAGGTCGAGGCAAGGGATGCCACCGCCGCCCTGCGCGCCTTCATCGAGAACTTCGTGGAGTTCTCCGCGCGTGTTCCGCAACTGCACCGGATCATGACGCAGGAAAGCACCCAGGGCAGCGGGCGCATCCACTGGGTGATCGAGGCCCACCTGCTGGATTCCTTCAGCCACGTCTGCGACCTGATCCGCCGCGGGCAGGCGGCCGGCACGGTACGCAAGGGCGAACCCGAGCGGCTGTACTACGCGGTGATCGGCCTGGGCGGAACCCTGTTTTCGGTCTCGACCGAATTTGGACTGCTCACCCGGCGCGATGTCTTTTCTACCCGCGAAGTACGCAAGACGATCCTGATGATCTTCGATTTCCTGTTCTGTTAGGCCGCTCGCGACGCTTCGCACAGGCTTCCAAGAAGTGTGCGGACGCAATCAGGGCCCGCACCTGGGCCGCAACGGAACCGGGCATGCGGAAGATGTCAATGCGGCCCGCGTCTTCCGGGTGCGGCCCGGGGCCGTTATGGTGTCGGTCTCGCAAACCTCGTGGACATTCAAATGCCCAATATCGGCGTAATGCTGAAAAGTGAAATTGCCCGCTTGTCGAAAAAGGCGGTCAAGGCCCACGTCCAGCCGCTGCAGGCGGCCTCGGCAGCGCAACGACGGCACATCGCGGCGATGAAACGGCAGATCACGGCGCTGGAACGGGAAGTGGCCCAGCTTCGGCGCGACAAGACGCGCAACGCCGCGGCCGGCGCCCGGCAGGCCGAGACCGAGGGCGCGGATGCGCCGCCGCTGCGCTTCCAGGCGCGCGGCCTGCGATCGCTGCGAACGCGCCTGGGCCTGGGTGCCGAGGATTTCGGCCGCCTGATCGGCGTCAGCGGACAGTCGATCTACAACTGGGAAGCGGAGAAGACGACGCCGCGGCGCGCGCAGCTGGAGGCCTTGTCCGCCCTGCGCAGCATGGGCAAGCGCGAAGCCACGCGCCGCCTCGAGGAACAGAAGGGCGCCTGAGCGCTGCCAGCGGGCGGCGACGGCGGGCGCCCCGGGAACGCAAATGGCTGGGATCAGCGCGCAGTATCGCAATCGGACCCCGCCATGCAGCCTCCTGTCCTCTTCGCCGCCATCGCGGCGTCCCGCCCTTCCCGCCGCGCGGTGTCGCGATGAGCCTTCGTCTCGATCCGCCGCAGTCGACGGAGCACTGGCGCATCACGCACTTTGCCCTGCGACTGCTCGACGGCCAGCACGCGGAGCTGCGCGTCTACGCCACGGCGCCCCGCCGCGAAGAGGATCCGCTGGCACAGGAGCACTGCTGCTTCGGCCTGGACCCGCCGGTGCTCGCGAACGGCTCCGAGGACCTGGCCGATACGGCGTTCGAGCCGGCCGCCCTGCCCGGCGCGCCCGACGACGAGGAGCCGGTGTCGTGGACCGCGGTGGTCCCGCTCGAAGCGCTGCCGCGGGAAACCCGCGAGGCGCTGCGCAGGACGCCGGCCCTCTACGAGTGCGAGCAGTTCGACCTGGGCGCAGGCGCCGAACTCGAACGGCTGCTGGAGGCGCTGGGCGCCATGGCCTGGACGCCCGAGGCGCTGTCCGGCGCGGTGCACTGACCCGCGCCCGGCATCGATACCGGTGGCGGGTCCGTCCGCGTGCGGACGACCCCGCCACGATGCCGTCTCAGGAAGCGAGCCGTCCCGGACCCGCCGGAGCGGCGCCGTCCCCGTTCGCCGACGCGCGTCCGCCGGTCACCGCCTGAGCTTCGCCGGCACGATCCGCTGCCTCGCCCACGCCGGGCGCAACCTGTACCGGCGCATCGAACTTCAGCATGCGGATCGGGTGGGCAAAGACCACGCCGCGTGCGTTCAGCTCCTTCATCAGCCCCAGGTTGATCTCCTGCTGGCAGTCCATGTAGAAGCCGTAGTCCGGGCTCTTGACCCAGTACGCGACCTCGAAATCCAGCGAGGAGTCGCCGAACTTGAAGAAGTGCGCGCGCTCGAGCCGCATGTCCGCATGGTTGCCGATCATGTCGCGCAGGTACTGGGCGATGCCCTCGAGCTGCTCCGGGGGCGTCGCGTAGCTGACGCCGAAGGTGAACACCGCGCGCCGGTCCACCATGCGCTTGTAGTTGCGCACGCGGGCCTTGAGCAGGTCGTTGTTGGAA
The DNA here is from genome assembly GCA_946481265.1 of uncultured Panacagrimonas sp. The sequence goes on from CAMLNE010000016.1 coordinate 11,092, forward strand.
AAGATGATCAGCTCGCCGCCGAGGCTGCGCACGTGGGTGGTCTTGAGCCCGATGTGCTGCACGGTGCCCAGGTAGTCGTCGACGATGATGAAGTCGCCCACCACGAAGGGACGGTCGACGATGATCGACACGCTGGCCAGCACGTCGCCCAGGACGTTCTGCACGGCCAGCGCCACCGCGATACCGCCGATGCCCAGGCCCGCCACCATCGCGGTGACATCGATGCCGAGGTTGTCCAGTGTCAGCAGCAGCAGCATCGACCACATCACCACATGGGCGGCATATCCCATTGCACGGATCGCCGTGGCCGAGCCGGCGTCGCGCTGGGTCGCCCGCGCCTGGTAGCGCGCGAACGCGTTGTTCAGCACCGCGCCAAGCCAGCGCCCGACCTGCACGAACGCCGCGACGATCACGATGCCGCGCAGGGTCTTCTCGACGCCCGCACCGAGATCCAGGTAGTGGCTGGCGATGTAGATGCTGATCAGCAGCACCAGACCGGCGTGGGTGCGATCGATCACCCGCACGGCGAGGTCGTCGAGACCCGACTGCGTGTGCGCCGTCAGCGGCGCCACGCGCCGCGCGATCACGCGTTTGACTAGGGACACCGTGAGATTGACGGCGATCAGGATGCCCAGGCAGATCAGCCAGTCGATGACGGGATTGGACAGCAAGGGGTACTGCAGGAACGATTCAATCGACATTCGGGTCCTCGGGGTGGTGGGTTCCAGTTTTCAGGGTGTCGGCCGCCGGACCGCAGGAAATGCACGGCAGGCGCGGGCGACCAGGGGGTGCGCACGCCGTGCGCGACACCCCTTCCGATCGACCACCCTAACGCGCCGCGGCTTTCAGTTTCCCGGCTTCGTTGCCGTGCATCTGCAGCTTCGGGAGCAGGGACTCCGCGAACGCGCGGACATCCGGATCGGGCGACATTTTCGCCGACTGCCCGAACAGTGCCACCACTTCCTCGTGCGCCATCACCATCTTGCGGCGGTAGTCATCGTCGAAGGCCGCGGCCTGTTCCTCCTCCTTGAGTCCATCGAGCATCACCTGGTGGTGCTTGAGCAACTGCGTGGGCAGCTCGACGCCCTTGCTCACCGCGAGCTTCGTCAGCTTCCTGTCAGCCTTGCGGTGATCCTCGAGCATCATCTCCGCGTAGGTCTTGACCTTCGCATCCTCCGAGCGTTCGATGGCCAGCTCCGCGGCTTCGATCTGGAACCGGTTGGCGGATGCCGCGGACTGGTAGAAGTCCGCCGGATCGCGCGAGGGTGCCGCTTCCAGCGCCCCGGCTGCCTCAGCCGGTCCGGCTGCAGCGACCATAGGCACCGAGAGCAGCATAGCGGCGGCCAGCCATCCGCCCAGGAGCAAGGCTTTCATCGCGATCTCCGATTGAAACCGATCCCCCCACGCGCATGTGCCGTGCCCGTCCGGGAACGTGCCTTGCGCCTGACGTGACCGATTCCATCGTCGGAGCAGAACCCATGGAACCCGTACACGAACAGAAGGATGCCAACCGGTTCATGGAAGGCGGCGCCTTCTATCCCACCGGACACGTCATCGCCGCCTTCGAATCCGCGGAGGATGCGAAGAAGGCGCAGGCGGAGCTCGTGCATGACCATTGTCCGGAGGATCACGTCGTGTATGTCGACGCCGCGTCGATGGCCCGGGAGGCGGAGGAGAATCTCCAACACGTCAGCTTCCTGTCCGCCGGGGCCAGCCTGCCGGCCCGCGAAAAGCAGCTCGAACTGGCCCGGCAGGGCTGCCACTTCCTGATGATCTTCGCCCCGGACGCGGAGGACGAACGGCGCGTGATGGAACTGCTCGGTGGCCATGCCGTGCGATACGCCGTGAAATATCACCGTCTGATCATCGAGAACCTGGTCAAGGACATCCGCTCGACCGCCAGCGAGCAGAAGGAGGCGGCGCGCACCCCCTGATCCCGCAATTTGCAGAAAGCTGGAGCGCGCGCCATGCAGGTTGCGCGGCCCGGGCACGCCGCTTGCCCTTTGCGGCGGCCCCTCTCTTCGAGGATTCTCCCGTGTCCCTCGACAGCCTTGCGTCGCCTGCCTGCGTCGATCCGGTCTACCGCCCGGACGGTCCCGTCGTCGTTGCCGCCGCCGCTGCCGCGGCGCCCGACGAGTCCCTGCTCGCGCTCGGCAACTGGTTGCGCGACCGCCGCTACCACTTCGTATGTCCCAGCCCGGAGAGTCACGCGCGCGTGCTGGAACGTGCGCCCGAGCGGGAAGGCCGATCGCTGGCCGATGTGTTCGGCTGGAACCTGCCCTTCCATCCTGATCTCCTGCCGGCCTGCGTCACGCGCTGGCTGAAGGAGGCCGGCGCCCTGTCGCGCCGGGGCATGCGACTGCGCAGTGGCGTGCGCTTTTCGTCGGTAGGCGCGCAGCTGTTCGTGCATTCCTCCTACCCGATGCTCGATCCCGATGCGGTCTTCTTCGGTCCGGATACGTACCGCTTTGCCCGCTTCGTGGACGCGGCGCTGGCCGCGCACTGGCCGTGCAGCGTGCGTTCGCTGGTGGACATCGGCTGCGGTGCGGGCGCGGGCGCCATCCTCGCGGCGCGGGCGCTCGGTCGTCGCGACCTGCGACGGCGGGTGCTGCGCGACGCGAACCCGCGTGCGCTGCGCTATGCGGCGACCAATGTCGATCTCAACGATGCCGGACCCTGCGAGTTCAGCGGCGGCGATCCGCTCGAGCCGATCGAGGATCGCTTCGACCTGGTCGTCGCCAACGCGCCGTACATGATCGGGGAGCCGGTCCAGCACGGCGGCCGCGATGCGGCGGCGCCGGGCGTGGACCTGGCCCTGCGTGCGCTGTCGGACGCCGTCGCGCAACTGGCGCCACGCGGTCGCATCCTGCTCTACACCGGTGCCCCGGTGGTCGACGGGCAGGACGTGTTCCGCCGCGCCGCCAGCGAACTGCTGGAGCGCGCGGGATTGCGCCACCGCTACAGCGAGATCGATCCGGACGTGTTCGGGGAGGCGCTGGACCGGCCCGCCTATGCACGCGTGGATCGCATCGCCGCGATCGGGCTCGAGGTGTCGCGGCTCGAGGTGTCCCGCAGCGGCGATCGCTGACGCGAACGGAGGCAGGCGCAACTGGGGACGCGCAGACCGGCGTGCGCGCCCCCAGCCTTGTCACGCTCAGCGCCGGCGGTCGTCCGGGTGCGCGCCGGGCGAGGTCGGCGACGAACGCGCCGGCGGATCGGAGGCCGGGAAGCTGTCGTCCAGGGCATCGTCCAGATCGGATTTGACCGAGCGGCCCTCGCTCTCCTTCTCGCGCGGTGCCTCGGGCACGCAGGTGTCGTTCTTGCCGCTGCCGGCCTGGCGTTCGGCGTCGCGCGCATCGCTGCCATCGCGTCGGCCGGCATTCGTCGCGTCGGCTCCGGCAAGGGTGCCGCGTTCGGCTTCCGCGTTCTGGTCCAGACGCTTCTCCAGTTCCGGCTTGCGGGCGCCCGGTCCGCGGTCGTCGACCTGTCCGCCTTGCGCGGTCTGCTTCTGCTTTCCTTTGTTCGCCATGCCTGTTTCTCCTGTGGATATGGGGATCAGCGCGATGCCTGTCGCTCGCAATCGCGGTGCCCGCGTGCACCCGGCCCGGTGTCAGCCGCCGGAGGCCGGCGACGATGCAGCCGGCGGTGATGGCGCCTTCGTATCCGGCGGCCCGCCGCGGACCGGCACCGCGGCCGTTGCGGCGCCGGTCATGCGATCGACACGCGGCAGGTAGAACTCCAGGTAGGCCAGACGCAGCACCGCAAACAGCGGCGGCGCGATCAGCACACCGAGCAGGCCGGCCCAGGACCCCATCAGCAGCATGAACACCAGCAGCGGCACCGCCGGCAGCTGTACGCGGCCGCGCATCACCAGCGGCAGGATCACGTTGCTCTCGAGCTGCTGCGTGGCGAGGAAGACGCCCAGCACCCAGGGGAGGCGGCCGACGTCGGAGGCCACGGTGAGCAGGGCCGCCACTGTCACCACCAGGATGATGCCGACGTAGGGAATGATGCCGAGCACGGCGGTGAGCACGCCCAGCAGCAGCCAGTATTCGGCGCCCACGATCCACAGCCCCAGCGAGGTGAGCGTGCCGATGATCAGCATGTCCAGCAGCTGCGCGCTGAACCAGGCACGCACCACGCGCGCGGCCTGCTCGACGAAGCGGTCGGCACGTGCGCGGTGCTGCGCCGGCATGGCCTGCACCAGCCCCTCGCGGTAGCCGCGCGCGTCGACCGCCACGTACAGGCCGATCACCACCGCGAACAGCAGCGCGGCCAGCACGCCTACGCCGGACCAGGCGCCCTTGAACACCATGGCGCCGATCGCGCTCGCCGTGCCGGCCACATCCGTCGTGGCCACGTTCTTCTGCAACCAGGGAAAGCGCTGCAGCCAGCCGCCCGCCATCTCCTGCAGGCGCTGCATCAGCGCCGGTCCGCGCTCCGCCAGCAGCGCGGCCTGCGAGTCGACCACGCCGGCGAATCCCCAGCCCAGCACGCCGATCAGGACGATGCCGATGATCGCGATGATCGCCGCGGCGATGCCGCGCGGGATGCGCATCTGCTGCTGCATCTTGCGCAGCACCGGCGCCAGGATCGCACCGATGCCCACGCCGACCAGCAGGGCCACCACGATCAGCCGGGCCCAGATCAGCAGCACGCCGAGCACCACCAGCAGCGCCACGTAGTTCGCGGTGCGATAGGGGCTGTGCCGCCGTCTCCGCGGGTTCGCGATCCTCATCCTGCGCATGGCCTGAGTGCTCCGGACAGTGCGATGCGTCGGTTCATCCGGCGGTTCCGCGCAACAGCGCCAGTGGCCAGATGTCGAGCACCGCCGCCAGCGACACGTGGCTGCCGTCGACGGCCAGCGGCCGCTGCTCGAGCGCGTCGAACCAGTCGCAGTGCCGCAACTCGGACGGCAGGACGACGGCGGTGTCCAGCAGCGCCTGGGCCGGCATGCGCAATGCATGCGCGCGGCGCAGGAAGGCGTGGACATGCAGCGGCGCGATCACCAGCACGCAGCGGTGCCCGATGCGACGCAGGAAGGCGATGAACTGCTGCGCGAGCCGGCCTTCCAGCGCCAGGCCCTGGTACTCACCCTGCTCGAACAGGGCCGGATCCGAGGCACGACAGGCCAGGGTCCGCGCGATCAGACGCTGCTTGACCGCGCCGCTGCGCCATTGCGCCAGCAGCGTGCTGCCCGGCGCGTCGTCACGCAGCGCCGCGGCGCGCGCCGCGTAGTCCACCGCGCGCCGGTTGTCCGGGTCCACCATGCTCAGGTCCCAGAACTCCGTGCCCTGGTAGAGATCCGGCACGCCCGGGCAGGTCATGCGCAGCAGCGCCTGGGTCAGACCCTTGAGCGCACCGGTCGGCGCGATCTCCTCGACCTGGTCGCGCAGCGAGTCGAGGAATGGCGAGGCGCGCGCCGGGTCCAGCACGCCGTCCAGGAAGGCACGGCAGGCCTGCTCGTAGGCCAGGTCCGGCGCATTCCAGCTCGATCGGCGCTTGGCTTCGCGCAGGGCCTTGAGCTGCCAGCCGGCGAGCCGTTCGCGGTAGACACCCATTGCCGCGTCGTCCGCGGGATCCAGCGTGGTGGGCCAGGTGCCGACCAGCATCTGGTAGAGCAGGTATTCGTCCACCTCGTCGGGTGCGGTGCCTGCATCGTGCTCGCGCAGCGCCTCGTTGAAGCGGCGCCAGCGGCCGACCACGCCGACCCAGGCATCGGCGCACTCGCTGAGCACCGACAGTCGCGCGCGCACGTCCTCGCCGCGCTTGTGGTCGTGCGTGGCGGTGGCGAGCAGGGCCTTGGGGTAGCGCTGGCGGCGGTCCGCGCAGATCGCGTGGAAGGTCTGCGCCGGCAGCGCGAACTGGCGCGGGTCAGCGCCCACCTCGTTGCGCGACAGCAGCAGCCCGTGGCGATAGAACGCGGTGTCCTCCACCGCCTTGGCGGCCAGCGGTGGCGTGAGTTGCTGGAAGCGCGCGATGGCGCGCAGGCGCGCACGGCGGGCGGCCGGGCTGCGCAGGTCCTTCGGCGGCTCGCCGCCGAGCCAGGCATCGATGCGCTCGAGCAGCTCGCGCTCGGCCGGCCGGCAGCTGCCGGCGGCGGCGGCCACCGCCTGCTGCATGATCCGGGCGTCCTCCGCGCTGCGCCCACGGCCGTCGGCGTAGGTCCGGTAGCGCGGGAAATGGGCGAGCAGCTCGGCGAGCACGCGCTTGATCGCGGCCAGGGTCCAGTCGCGCGTCGACGGTTGCTCGCGCGCGATCGCGTGCAGCGCATGGGCGCAGGCGCCGAACTCGGCGACGAACAATTCGCGCGAGATGCGCCGGCGGGCGCGCTCCTCTTCCTGCGCGAAGTCCAGCCCGCCGTCGTGGCGGTTCCAGAACTGCAGCAGCCGCGCGTGGCCGCGTGGATCGTGGAGCAGCGCGCCGAGCTCGTTCATGAAGCTGTAGCCGGAAGTGCCGTCGACCTGCCAGTCCGCAGCCAGGCGCTCGTCGCGCGCCAGGATCTTCTCCACCACCACCCAGCACGGGCGGCCGGCGTGATCGGCCGGTCGCTCGCGGTGCAGGCGCGCGCGCAGCGCGCGGCAGTAGCCGCGCGGATCCGACAGGCCGTCGACGTGATCGATGCGCAGGCCGTCGACCAGGCCCTGCGCATACAGGCGCAGCAGCGTGGCGTGCACCGCCTCGAACACCGCGCGTTCCTCCACGCGGATGCCGGCCAGGCCGGTGACATCGAAGAAGCGGCGCCAGTTGATCTCGTCGGCGGCGGTGCGCCACCAGGCAAGCCGGTAGTGCTGCCGTTCGAGCAGGCGGTGCAGCAGGCCGCGGCCGGCCGGCGTGGCGGGATCCAGGCGCGCCAGGCTTTGCCCGATCCGCTCGCGGAGCGCCGCATCTTCCTGCCAGGCCCGCGCCAGCCGCCCGGCCGCCTCCGCGAACGCGCCGCGCCGCGTCGCGCCGCGACGCCGACGCAGCACCTGCTCGAAATCGGCGGCCGGCGTGGCGCCCGACAGCAGCAGGGGGTAGTGCGCGGCTGCGATCGGAAAGACATGCTCCGCGTAGGCGACGAAGAAACGTCCGCGTGCGGCGTCGAACTCCAGTCGCAGCCTACCCTCGGCCAGTGCCTCGCCGTAGCGTTCGCCGAGGAAGGGGGCCAGCACGCGTCCTGCCAGCGCCGGATCGGGCCGGTCCCAGTCGATGTCGAAGAAGCCCGCGCTGGCGCTCTCGCGTCCCCACTCCAGCACGTCGAGCCAGCGCGCGTTGTCGGCGCCGCCCACCGCCATGTGGTTGGGCACCACGTCGACCACCAGTCCCATGCCGCGTACACGCAGTTCCGCCACCAGCCGCCGCAGGCCTTCCTCGCCGCCGAGTTCCGCGCTGACCGCTGCGTGGTCGACCACGTCGTAGCCGTGCGCCGACCCGGCACGGGCGGTGAGGATGGGCGACACGAACAGGTGGCTGATGCCCAGGTCCTGCAGGTAGGCCAGGCAGGCGCGCGCATCGTCGAACGTGAAGGCGGCGTTGAGCTGCACGCGCGCGGTGGCGCCGGGCACGGCCGTCACCCGTGGCGCGATCACCGCCGCTGGCGACAGCGGGTCGGAACCGACGAGGTTCACGTGCCGGAGTCCTCACGCTGGCGCTGCAGCGCGCCGAGCACCGCCTGGGCGGTCGGCGCGTCGAGCAGGCGGTCAGCCTCGGCGGGCAGGCGACGCAGCCAGTTCGGATGCACATCGGTGGTGCCCGGGATATTGGGTTGCTCGGGCAGCGCCAGCGCATCCTCGACCGGAAGCAGTGCCAGATCGCAGGGCGTGCGGCCGATGAAGGCGGCTGCCGCCTGCGCGGCCGTGGCGCCTTCGCCCGGCGCCGGCAGCGGGCCGGGCGACGCGACGCCGGCATGGATGAAGGCGTCCCACATCGCCTGCCGGTCGTGCGCACGCTGCTGCTGCGCCTGCGGCAGATCCTGGCCCGGATCGAGCAGGTCCAGGCGGTCGCGCCATTCGAGGTCGCGCGCGCTCCACCATCCGGCCACCGTGGGCAGGTCGTGGGTCGAGGTCATGGCCACGCAGGCCCGCGGCCAGCGCGCCGGCTCGACGAAATAGCCGCCGTCGCGCTCGAACCAGAGCACCCGCATGCCGAGCAGGCCGGCCGCGACCAGGCGGTGGTGGAAATCCTCCGGCATCGTGCCGAGGTCCTCGCCGATGATCAGCGCGCGCTGCCGCCAGGATTCGAGGGCGAGCAGGCGCAGCAGGTCGCGCAGCGGGTAATGCACGTAGGCACCCTGGTCGGCGCTGGTGCCATCCGCGATCAGCCACAGCCGCTGCAGGCCGAACACGTGGTCGATGCGCAGGCCGCCGAGGTGCGCCAGGTTGGCGCGCAGCATCTCGATGAAGGGACGGAACCCTTCGCGGCGCAGGTGGCGCGGCGACAGCGCCGCCAGTCCCCAGTCCTGCCCCTTGCCGTTGAGCGCATCGGGCGGCGCGCCGATGCGCAGGCCCAGCAGCAGGTCGCCCTGGCGGCTCCAGGCATGGCTGCCGGCGCTGTCGGTACCCACCGCGAGATCGCCGATCAGGCCGATTGCCATGCCCGCCCGACGCGCCGCCGCCTGCGCCGCGGCGACACTGCGATCCGCCAGCCACTGCTGGAACTTGCCGAACTCGACCTCGGCCACGTGCTCGGCGGCGAAGCGCGCGACGACCGGGCTGCCCGGATCGCGGAACGCCGCCGGCCAGTCGCGCCAGTGCGCCAGCGGCGCCTCGCCGGTGGCGAAGCGCGCGTGCAAGGCCTCGAAGCAGGCGTGCTCGTGCAGCAGCGTGCCCTGCCCGCGACACCAGGCGTCGAAGTCGCCGCGCTGGCCGCTGGCGTCCAGGCCGTCGAACAGCCCGCGCAGCAGCGAGCCGCGCGCGAGCGCCGAACGACGCGCATCGATCATCGGCGCGCCCTCGAGCGCGGCGAACTCCTCGACCAGGCCGCGCCGGTCCAGCACCGCCGCGATGGTCGCGGCGTCGAACACCGCGCCGGGATCGGCGAGCAGCGGGTTGCGCTGCAGGCGCGAGGATGGGCTGTAGGGGCTGAAGCGGTCCGGCCAGGCGCCGAAGCCGGCATGCGCGGGGCTCAATGCGATGGCGTCGGCACCGTGGCGCGCCAGCGCCGGTGCCAGCTGCGCGACCGCGCCGAAATCCCCCAGGCCGCCGTCGCCGCGGCGGCGCAGGCCGGGCACCTGCACGGTCAGTCCCCAGCGTCGCCTGCGCCCGCCGAGATCGGCCATGCCCAGGCAGTGCGTCGGCGCCACGGCCAGGACCAGCGGCTCGCCGCCGTCGAGGTGCAGGCGGTGATAGCCCGGGACCTCGATCGCGGGCAGCGCCTCGCCCGGCCCGAGCTGCCCCTCGCGCTGCGCGCCGTCCTCCATCTCGAGCCGGTAGCGACCGGCCGCGCCGCGATGCAGGGGGATCGGCTCGCCGACGGTGGCGGTCAGCAGCGGCGCACGCGCGTTCGCCTCCTCGTGCAGGCGATGCAGGCTGTCGCTGCGATCCTGCGGCGTGGCGCTCGGGATGCCCAGTGCATGCAGCACCCGGCCCAGCGCCGTGTCCGGCACGGTGTGCGTGTTGCCACGGAAATCGCGCCAGTGGGCGGAGACGCCCGCCGCCGCGGCCAGTTCGTGCAGGCCGGGATCGTTCATGTCAGCCAGGCTCCGGTGCACAGCGCCGGCAGGCGGCCCGCATCCGGCCCGACCGACGCGTCGCTGCAGTGGATCAGGGTTCCCGGTGGCGTCTCGAGCGCCAGCGTCTCGCCGCCCAGGTTGCTGGCCAGGCTCAGCTCGCGCCCGTTGCCCAGGCGCCAGCGCGCCAGCACGCCGCGCGACCCGAGCGTGCGCGCGCCCAGGCTGCGACAGCCGTCCACGCCGGGCACGATGTGCTGCGCGCGCAAGGCCAGCAGCCGGCGCAGCGGTTCGGCCTGCGCGATCGCGCGCGCATCGCCGGGCGCCAGCGTGCAGTGCGAGTCGAGGTAGGTCTGCACGGCATTGGGATCGGGGATGCGTGCGCGCTGCTGCGCATCGCCGAAGGCGGGAAAGTGCTCGAACTCCCGGCGCCGCCCTTCACGCACCTGCGCGGCGAGCTCGCCGTGGTGGTCGGTGAAGAACAGGAAGGGCTCGGTGGCATCCCAGGGCTCGCCCATGAACAGCAGCGGGATCATCGGGCAGAGCAGCTGCAGCGTGCGCGCGGCGAGCAGCGCACGCGGACTGCACAGCGTGGACAGGCGATCGCCCATCGCGCGGTTGCCGACCTGATCGTGGTTCTGCAGGAACAGCACGAAGGCCTGCGGCGGCAGCGCGCCACTGGGCCGGCCGCGCGGCCGGCCGACGACCGGATCGGTCTCGCCCTGGTAGGCGAAGCCCTCGGCCAGGCAGCGTGCGAGCTGCCCGGCCGGGTCCTGCGCGTAGGCGGCGTAGTAGCCGTCGGTCTCGCCGGTCAGCAGCACGTGAAGCACGTGGTGCGCATCGTCGTTCCATTGCGCGTCGTAGCCGGGACCGGGTCCGACACGCAGCAGGTGGGCACCGTTGTCGAAGTTCTCCAGCACCAGGTGCACCGCGCGATCGGGCTCCAGCGCGTCGCGCAGCGCCCGCGCGGTCTGCTCCAGCCAGTCCGGGTCGCGGATCTCGTGCACCGCGTCGAAGCGCAGGCCGTCGAAGCGGTATTCCTCCAGCCAGTAACGCGCGTTGGCGGTGAAGAAGGCGCGCACCTGCGGGCGCCGGAAATCGATCGCCGGTCCCCAGGGTGTCGGCAGGTCCTCGCGGAAGAAGTCGGGCGCGTAGGTTCCCAAGTAGTTTCCGTCCGGCCCGAAGTGGTTGTAGACCACGTCGAGGAACACCATCAGGCCAAGGCCATGCGCGGTATCGACCAGGGTCTTGAGCTCCTCGGGCGTGCCGTAGGCCTGCGCCGGCGCGAAGGGCAGCACGCCGTCGTAACCCCAGTTGCGCCGGCCCGGAAAATCCGCGATCGGCATCAGCTCCACCGCGGTGATGCCCATCGCCGCCAGCGCCGGCAGTTCGCGGGTGACGCCGCTGAATCCTCCGCACAGCCCGACGTGCAGCTCGTAGAGCACGGTCTCGGCCCAGGGCCGCCCGCGCCAGTGGGGATGGCGCCAGGCATAGGCGTGCGGGTCCACCACCAGGCTGAAGCCGTGCACGTCGTCAAGCTGCGCGCGCGATGCCGGGTCGGGCACGGCAAGTCCGTCCGGCAACCGGTAGCGATACGCGGTGCCGGGCGCGCAGCGCACGCAGTTCTCGAACCATCCCGCCTCGCCCCGCTGCATCGGCAGCCGGCGACCATCACCGAATTCCAGCTGCAGGCTGTCGACGCCCGGGGCCCACAGCCGGAAGCGGGTGCGGCCATCGTCGAGGCAGTGCGCACCGAAGCTGTCGGCCGCGGATCCGATCGTGCTCATCCGCCCTCCTCGCCCGGCGCCCCGTCGGACGGCGCCGGCAGGGGAAGCTCGTCGGCCTGCACCTCGCCGTGCAGCAGCGCCATCGAATGCGCGCCCAGCTCGTAACTGCGACCCGGCTGCGGCGCCGCCTCCAGGCCTGGTCGGCCGGTATCGAACAGCACGCGGAAGCCCGGCTGCGGCAGCGGCAGTTCGAAACGGTGCGCGGCGGCATCGGCGTTGAACAGCAGCAGGCCGATCTCGGCGTGCCCGCCGCTGACATACACGCGGCGCACGCCGAGCAGGTGCGCCGCCGGGTTGTCCCAGTCCGCCGCGAGCAGGCGCCGGCCGTTCTCGTCGAACCACATCAGGTCGGGCAGACCGCTCTGCGCCGCGCCGCGGCCGTGCATGAAGCGCGGCGCACGCAGCAGCTCGGATCCGCGGCGCAGCCAGAGCAGGCCCACGGTGAACTCGCGCAGGCGGCGCCCGCGCTCGGTCTCGAGCAGGCTCCAGTCGATCCAGCTGCCCGGGTTGTCCTGGCAATAGGCGTTGTTGTTGCCGCCCTGCGTCTGGCCGAACTCGTCGCCGGCCAGCAGCATCGGCGTGCCGTGCGCGGTGAGCAGGCTGGCGATCAGGTTGCGCTTGATGCGCTCGCGCAGCTCGACGATCTCGCTGACCTCGGTGGGTCCCTCCACGCCCCAGTTGCGGCTGTGGTTGTCGTCGGCGCCGTCGCGGTTGTCCTCGCCGTTGTCCTGGTTGTGCTTCTGCTCGTGGCTGACCAGGTCCTGGAGC
>CAMLNE010000017.1 GCA_946481265.1 uncultured Panacagrimonas sp.
CACGTCCTCGACGCACGGCCATCGCTCGATCCCCCTGTGAGAAATGCGCGCTAGGTCGGGAGGACAAGGAAAGGGCGGCCAACGCAGAGGACGCAGAGAAAAGCCAGGAAAGGCGCAAAGGAAAAATGAACCCTTTGCGTCATCCCTTTTTTTCTTTGCGCCTTTGCGTTGGCCTTTGCTTTTACGTCGCCGGCTTCGACCGCACCACCCTCAGCCCCGGCTTGCGCGGCTGGATCGGCACGGCCGGCGCGACGTGTCGGCCTTCCAGGCGCTGCACGCATCGATCGAGCGTCTGCGCGATGGCGGTCTGGAGACGGATCATCTCGATGCGCGGCCAGGCGGCACGCTCACCCTCAAGGATGAAGCGCTGCACGTCCGCGAGCTTCGGATTCGAGGTCACGTTCGCGTAACGCCACAGGCTGACGTCGGGAAAAATGTTGATGTTCCCGCGATATTCCTGGTCCAGGATGCTGGTCGCGGTGTCGATGGTATGACCCACCGTCGGCACCGGCAGCACCGCGCGCGCGAGCTTGAGCAGGCCACTGGCCTGCGAGCGCACGGTGGAGCCGGCGTAGACGCGCGCACCGTGCGCCAGGCCGCGTGCGCCCGGTTCGCGCCGCGTCACGAACGGCAGCACGTGGGGATTGGTCTGGCTGACGATGAAATGGTTGACGTTGTGCAGGCGCCGCAGGCGCAGTATCGGCAGGTCGGACTTGAGCGAGCCGTCGTTCCAGCGCAGCAGCGGCATCCAGGGCACGCGCTCGCCCAGCTCGTCGCGCGTCATCAGCATCACCGGCGGGAACAGCACCGGCACCGCGCAGCTGGCCAGCACCGCCTCGCGCAGACACAGGTACGGGAAGGTCAGGTAGTTGAGCAGGCGCGGTGACTGGTTGGCGCCGGCCGGCGAGACCGTGATGTTCACGATGCGTCCGGACAGCTTGTAGGCCTCGTCGAAGCACAGGTCCTTGACGTTCTTCGCGATCGCGCGGCGCAGCTGCGACTGGTCCATCAGCGCGCGGCGACGCCAGGCCTGCTGCGGCTTGAGCACGCGCCAGAAATGGTAGTAGGCGCTTTCCGGATCGAGCAGCGTCTCGAGTTCGTCCGTTGCGCGCGTACCCACCGTGGCGGCCACGACGCTGCCGGCGCTGGATCCGGACATCACCACCGGCAGCACGTTTTCACGGAACAGCGCCTTGACCACGCCGACGTGGAACAGGCCGAGCGTGGCCCCGCCGGAGAGCATCAGCGCCGAACGCCCGTAGGACTGCTCCGTCTCGCGAAAGAACTGCAGCTTGTCGGCATGGCTGAACTCGGGCGAGTCGATGTCGCACAGTTCCTCGAGCGCCGTGCAGACCTCGGCCACGTAGTCGACGATCAGATGCTTGGTGCCGACACGCGCCTGGCTGTAGACCTCGGGGTTGCCGATGTTGCCGAGGTTCCAGTGCAGGCCCTGGCGCAGGTGATGGGCCAGGCGGCGCGTCTGGCCGTCTTCGCGACAGCTGCGGATCTGTCGCAGGCGCGAGCGGATCAGCCTCCAGTCGTAGAGATCCGAGGTCTCGTCGGCCTTCCACTCGTCGAACGCTTCGGCGCTGTCGAGCTCCGTGGCCGCCTCGCGCCAGGTGCGATAGTCCTGCGCGTGGGCCAGCGCCTCATGCGCTTCGCGATTGCGTCGTTTCAAGCCGGTTCCCGTCGATGGACGAATGGCATGGTCCCTCATCGGGCCGGCGCCGGGCAATCGTTCCCGCCGTCGGCGCGACCCTCGCTCACCCCGCCGGTCGACCGTGGCGGACGGCTACACTGATTCCGTCCTCCACGATCCGCGCCCCGCATGAACCCTGCGATCAAGCCCACCCTGACCGCTCTCAACGCCATCATCCTGGGCAAGGAGACGCAGATCCGGCTGGCGCTGACCTGTCTGATCGCACGCGGTCACCTGCTGATCGAGGATATCCCCGGTGTGGGAAAGACCACGCTCGCGCTCGGCCTTGCGCGCGTGCTTGGCCTCGATTTCCAGCGTGTGCAGTTCACCTCGGACCTGCTGCCTGCGGACATCCTCGGCGTGTCGATCTTCGAACAGGCCACCGCCTCGTTCCGCTTCCATCCCGGTCCGGTGTTCGCGCAGATCATGCTGGCCGACGAGGTCAATCGCGCCAGCCCCCGGACACAGTCCGCGCTGCTCGAGGCGATGGAGGAACGCCAGGTCACGGCCGAAGGCGAGACGCGGCGGCTTCCCGAGCCTTTCTTCGTGGTCGCCACGCAGAACCCGGCACACCAGATCGGCGTCTTTCCGCTGCCCGAATCGCAGCTCGACCGCTTCCTGATGCGGCTGTCACTCGGCTATCCGTCGGCCGTCGCCGAGCGCGCGCTGCTGATGGGGCGCGACCGCCGTGACCTGATGAGCGACCTGACGCCCTCGCTCGGTCCCGCCGAGGTGCTGGACCTGCAGTCGCAGGCGCGCGAGGTGAAGACTTCGCCCGCGCTGGTGGAGTACCTGCTGGCCCTGCTGCGCGCAACGCGCGAGCACGCCGGCCTGCGCCAGGGGCTGTCGCCGCGCGCGGGCCTGGCGCTGCGCCGGGCGGCGCAGGCCTTCGCCCTGATCGATGGCCGTGGTGCGGTGATCCCCGAAGATGTACAGGCGGTGTTCGGCGCCTGCGTGGGCCATCGCCTGGTGCCGACGACCGAGGCCGAGGGCGGCGCGCCGACCGCCGAAGAAATTCTCGCCGGTGTGGCGATTCCGTGAAGTCCGGGCGGGCAGACGCCAGCCGGGGCACGCAGTACACGAGCACGGCCGGCCTGCCCTGGCTGCATCCCCTGCGCTGGGTACAGGACCGTATCGACGCCTGGGTACTGCGGCGCGTGCGGCGCCAGCCCGGGCCGGTCGAGGTGCAACGCAACCGCGTCTACATCGTGCCGACCCGCTTCGGCTGGGGTTTCGCGCTGACCGTGCTGGTCATGCTGCTCGGCGCCATGAACTACTCCAACAGCATGGCCTACGCGCTGGCCTTCCTGCTCATGGGGCTGGGCCTGGTGTGCATGCACCACACGCACGCCAACCTCGTGCACGTGAGCCTGCGCGCGGGCCGCAGCAAGCCGGTCTATGCCGGCGAACCGGCCCACTTCGAACTGATGATCGACAACGCCGCCGCGCACCCACGTTATGCGCTGGCCGCCGGCTGGGCGCGCGAGGCCAACGTCGAGCCAAGCTGCGACGTGCCGGCGCTGGGCTTCGGAGCCGTGATGCTCACGCGGCCGGCGCCGCGCCGTGGCTGGCTCGATGCCGGCATCTTCTCAGTCAGTACCGAGTTTCCGCTCGGCCTGTTCCACGCCTGGACCTGGGTCCAGCTCGACATGCGCTGCCTGGTGTTTCCGCGCCCGGCGAATCCCGGGATGCCGCCACCGCGCAGCGCGGGCAGCGGCGGCAGCGCGGGCGCCGGCCGCAGCGGCCAGGACGAGTTCGCGGGGCTTCGCGGCTACCAGCGCGGTGACCCGCTGCGCAGCATCCACTGGAAGAGCCTGCCCAAGTCGCCGTCGCCGATGGTCAAGCAGTTCAGCGAGACCGTGGAGCAGGCGCTGTGGCTGCAGTGGGACGCGGTGCCGATCGCCGATGTCGAGGCACGCCTGTCGCAGCTTGCGCGCTGGATCCTCGACGCCGAGGGCGAAGGCCGCGCGTATGGCCTGCGCCTGCCCGGCACGAGCATCCCGCCGGGACATGGCCAGGCGCACCGGTTCGAGTGCCTCAAGGCGCTCGCGCTGTTCGGGCGCGACGAGCGGCCGTCGGCGTGATCGACTACCTGCCCCATCGCACCCTGCTGCGCCTGCTGCTGGTGCTGGCCCTGGTGATCACCCCGCACCTGTGGCGGCTGCCCTGGTGGGAAGGCGCGGCGGCGGTGGCCCTGCTGCTGTGGCGCGCGGTGGCGTCGGCGCGCCAGTGGCCCCTGCCGCCACGCCTGCTCAAGCTGGTGCTGGCGATGCTCGCTTTTCTGGGCGTGTATTCCGAGTTCGGCCGTGTCACCGGCCAGAACGCCGGCGTTGCGCTGCTCGTGCTCATGCTGGCGCTCAAGCTCACCGAGATGCGCAGCCGGCGCGACGTGATGGTGGTGGTGTTCCTGATGTACTTCCTGCTGGTGACCCATTTCCTGTTCTCGCAGGAGATGTGGACCATCGCCTACCTGTTCCTGAGCGTGGTCGCCATCACCGCCGTGCTGGTCGACGTGCACCATCCAGGCGAGCCGCTGGCGCTGCGTACCTCGCTGCGCACCGGCGGGCGGATGATCGTGCAGGCGCTGCCGCTGATGCTGATCTTCTTCGTGCTCTTCCCGCGCCTGCCCGGCCCGCTGTGGGGATTGCCGGCCGACGCGGGCCCGTCCCGATCCGGCCTGTCGGACTCGATGTCGCCCGGCGACATCTCGCGCCTGATGCTGTCGACCGAGGTGGCCTTCCGCGTGCGCTTCGACGGCGCGCCGCCGCCTCGGGACCGGCTGTACTGGCGCGGACCGGTGTTCCGCGAGTTCAACGGGCGAAGCTGGACCCAGGACAGCGCCGACCTGCGCGACCGCTCGCCACCGGCCCTCGAACTGCTGGGAGACCCGACCCGCTACGAGCTCACCCTGGAGCCGATGCGCAACCGCTGGCTGTTCGCGCTGGACATGCCCGATCCTGCCCAGCTGCCACCGCGTTCTCGCCTGGAGCGCAGCGGCGCGCTGGTGATGGATGCGCCCCTGATCGAGCGCCGCCTGATCCGCGGCGTGTCGTCAACGCGCTACCGGCTCGATGCCGACCTGGCGCCGCGCGACCGTGAGCACGCCACGCGGCTTCCGCCTGGCAGCAATCCGCGAAGCCTGGCGCTGGCGCAGTCCTGGCGCGCCGGCGGCATGGATGACGCGCAGATCGTCGATGCGGCGCTGCGCCTGATCCGCGACCAGCCGTTCTACTACACGCTCGAGCCGCCGCGCCTGGGCCGCCACAGCGTCGACGAATTCCTGTTCGACACCCGGCGCGGCTTCTGCGAGCACTACTCCAGCGCCTTCGCGGTGCTGATGCGCGGCGCCGGCGTGCCGGCACGCGTGGTCACCGGCTACCAGGGCATGGAGGCCAATCCCTTCGGAGGCTATTACCTCGTGCGCCAGTCCGACGCCCACGCCTGGAACGAGGTGTGGCTCGATGGCCGCGGCTGGGTGCGCATCGATCCGACCTCGATGGTGCCGCCCTCGCGCATCGAGCCCAGCGCAATGGAGGCGATGGCCGACCGGGAACTGCGCGATGGGCTCGGCAGCTACCAGCGCATGCGCTACCTGCTGGAGGCACGCTGGGACTGGGCGAACGCGCGCTGGAACGAATGGGTGCTGGGCTACGGCCCGGAGATGCAGCAGCAGTTCCTGTCCCGTTTTGGAATCGAGCGGCAGCGACAGATGCTGCTGGCGCTCACCCTGGGCGTGTGTGGCGCGCTGGCGTTGGCCGGGATGATCGCCATCCGCCGTGCCGTGCCGCCCCGCATCACCGAGTACGCGCTGCTGCGCTGGAGGCAGGCCGGTCGTCGCCTGGCACGGCTGGGCTACGAGCAGCGGCCGGACGAGGGGCCGCGCGACTTCATCGAGCGCGTGATCGGGCGCGAGCCGGAACTGGCCGAGCCGCTGCACGCGGTACTGGATGCCTACCTGCGGCTGCGCTACGCCGGCGAGCGCAGCACCGTGCTGGAACGCGAGTTCGCGCAGGCGGTCCGGCGGATCCGTCGGCCGTGAAGATCCGTTCCAGGCGCCAAGCTGCACCGTCGCAAGGCACTCCTGTCGCGGCACCGGTTCGTTCACACGAGGATCCGACATGAAACTCGACACCGCCTTGCAGATGCTGCGACGCGATCCGATGACCTTCCTGCGCACCAACGTGCTGCGCATCGCGGGCAGCGCGACATCAGGGCCGTGCATCTATCACCTCGGCTACCTGGACCAGGTGATGCGATCCCCCACCACCAACGAGGGGTTCAATTTCGAGGCAACCCAGGCCATGGCGCGCTCGAACAGCGCCGGATACGACGGCAAGAGCACCCAGGCGGTGCCGGTGCACAACCTGCGCATGATTCCCCGCAGCGAGGGATTCGAGGTCACCGATATCGAGGCCTACGCGCTCGGCGGTGGCGGGCCGGACATCCTGGTCACCGGGCAGCTCTCCGCCTGCGTGTTTGCGGCGCAACGCTTGCCGGGTGGCGGCCTGGTGGTGGGGCACATCCAGCCCGGTGGTGCGCTCCAGGGCGGAGCGGCGCTCGGCCAGACGATCCGCATCACGGGCCGGTTTCGTGGCCACGGTCGCGTGACGCACGTCTTCTCGTACGGTCGGGACTACTCCTCCTACGCCTACGTCGTGGGGGTCCGCACCGGCGGCACCTGGCACCTGTACGGCCAGAAGGTCACAACGACCAAGGGGCCGGTGATCGGCGTCACGCAGATCGTCTGACGCCGAACCCGCCGCACTTCAGGACGCGGCCGGCTCCTGCACCCTCGACAGCAGGAAGGCGCCGGCGAGGAAGAAGAACACCAGCATGAACAGCGCCAGCCGTGGATTGCCGGTGAGGGCCGCGGTCACACCCACGACCATGGGCCCGAGCACCGCAGCGAACTTGCCGAGCATGTTGTAGAAGCCGAAGAACTGGCCGGCCGAGTCACGCGGGATCAGCCTGGCGAAGTAGCTGCGCGAGAGCGACTGCACGCCGCCCTGCACCAGGCCGACGACCGCCGCCATGAGATAGAAGTCGCGTTCGGTCTGCATGGTCCAGGCCCAGCAGGTGACGAACACGTACACGGCCAGCCCCAGGTAGATGCCGCGTCGCGTGCCGAAGCGCTCGCCGATCCAGCCGAAGGCGATCGCGGCGGGAAAGCTGACGAACTGCACGATCAGGATCGCCTTGATCAGCGCATCCGAGGCGAATCCCAGCTTGATGCCGAAGTCCACCGCCATCTGCGCCACGGTGCCGACCGCATCGATGTAGAGCCAGTACGCGAGCAGGAACATCAGCACCGGCTTCATGCCCAGCACGCGCTTCATCATCAGCCACATCTCGCGCCAACCCATCGCCTCGCCCCGCGACACGTGCGGCTCGGGCACCTTGAGGAACAGCGGCAGCGAGAACAGCGCCCACCACAGCGCGACGCTGACGAAGGCGAGCTTGGCCGCGGTGGATGCATCGGCGATGCCGAAGAGCGCCGGCTGCAGCACCATCGCGACATTGAGCACGAACAGCAGGCCACCGCCCAGGTAGCCCAAACCGTAGCCGAAGGCGGACACGCGGTCGCGCTCGCCCGGCGCGGCGACGTTGACCAGCAGGGCGTCGTAGAAACCCAGTCCGCCGAAGAAACCGACCGCCGCCAGCGCGAACAGCGCGATGGCCAGGTTCCAGTCGCCCTCGCCGACGAAGTAGAGCCCGGCGGTTCCGGCCACGCCCAGGCCGGTGAAGAACGCGAGCAGCGGCTTCTTGAGGCCGCGCCGGTCGGCGATCACGCCCAGCGTCGGCGCCAGCAGCATCACGATCAGCGCCGGCATCGAGTTGCCGAACACGCCCAGGTAGAACGTGCTCATGCCGGGATCGACTCCGGCGGCGTAATAGTTGTTGAACAGGACCGGGAACAGCCCGACCAGCACGGTGGTCGCGAAGGCGGAGTTGGCCCAGTCGTAGCAGGCCCACGAGAACTGGACGCGCGTCATCAAGCCAGGTCCAGCGCCAGCACGCAGGCATCCTCACGTTGTTCGTGGCCGGGGTAGTAGCCGCGGCGCGTACCGATCTGCTGGAACCCGAAGGCCTGGTACAGGCGCAGCGCCGCCTTGTTGGACCGGCGCACCTCGAGCAGCACGATCGTCGAATGCGCCGCGCGCGCCACGGTCAGCAGATGGGCGAGCAGGAACCGACCGAGGCCCTGTCGCCGGCACAGCGGGTCGACGGCCAGATTCAGCACATGCGCCTCGCCTACCGCCATCGTCATCACCGCGTAGGCCACCAGCGGCCCACCGGCTTCGTATACCACCCAGTTCGAGTACCCGGCCTTCAGGCAGTCGCGGAAGATGCCCTCGCTCCAGGGAAACGCGTACGCGCGGCGCTCGATGTCCATCACGACGTCGAGCTGCGAGGCCTGCAGCGGCGCGAGTCGCCAGGGTGCCTGCGGCACCGCGTTCAAGCACCGTCCTGGTGCAGGAAGCGCCAGACCTTCTTGAGATCCTCCCAGGACTTGGCCTTCTCGCGCGGGCTGCGCAGCAGATAGGCAGGGTGATAGGTGATGAACAGCGGCGTGCGCTCCGGACCGTAGGCGTGCAAGGGGCCGCGCAGCCGCGACAGCGGCTGGTCGGTGGCCAGCAGGCGCTGCGCCGCAACCCGTCCCAGGGCGACGATCAGGCGTGGCTTGATCAGGCGGATCTGCTGCTCCAGGTAAGGCCTGCAGGCCTCCACTTCCTCGGGCTGCGGGTCACGATTGCCGGGCGGCCGGCACTTCACCACGTTGGCGATGAAGGTGTTCTCGCGTCGCGAACGGCCGATCGCAGCGAGCATCTCGTCGAGGAGCTTGCCGGCGCGTCCGACGAAGGGCTCGCCGCGCGCGTCCTCGTCGGCGCCCGGCCCCTCGCCCACCACCATCAGGGGCGCGTTCTCGGGTCCGACGCCGAACACGGTCTGCGTGCGTGTCGCGCACAGCTTGCAGCGCGTGCAGTCCCGGACCACCGCGCGCAGCCCGTTCCAGTCCGTGGGGACCTCGATCGCCGGCGCGGCCCGCACCGCCTCGACCGTTATCGCGGCTGCCGGCTGCCGCTCCTGCACCGATGCCTTCGTCCGGCTGCGTGCGGCAGGCGGCGCGGCCGCCGGCTCGACCGGAACCGGCGCCGGCGCGCTGGCGGCGCCGCGCGGCACCCACACGTCGACCCCGAGTGCTTTCAGGTAGGTCTTGCGTCGGGCCAGGTCCATGCGCGCTGGGAAAAGGGAGAACGGCCAAAACGATAGCACGCGTGCCACGCCATCCGACGCCTGCCACACCGTCTTCTCAGGCCGCTTCCCAGTCCTCGCCGGCGACTTCGCGGCGCTCGCGCGGCAGGCGGAAATAGAGCTTGTGCGCGCTGCCCTGCCGTGCGGCGTCGGCGATGAAACCCAGGCGCTTGAGCACGCGCTGCGAACCCAGGTTCGGCGTATCGGTGCTGGCGCGAATCTCGGCCAAGTGCAGGGTATCGAAACCGTACGCGACCATGATCTCGCTCATCTCGCGCGCATAGCCCTTGAGCCAGTGCGGCTCGGAAACGCCGTAGAGCAGTTCCAGCTCGTGCCCATCGCGGAAGAAGCCGTAGCCGCAGAAGCCCACCAGTTCGCCCTCGGCGTCATGCGCCGCCCACAGGCCGTAGCCCTGCTGCTCGAACCACCAGGCGCTCTGCACGACGGCGTCGCGTGTCTGTTCCTGCGACAGCATGCGGCCGTCCCACAGATAGCGGCGCACGCCAGGCTGCGTCCACAGCGCATGCAGTGCCTCGACGTCGGATTCGCCCAGGGGCCGCAGCTGCAGCTGGGCCGTGCGCAGGCCGGTCGGCCGCGCCGTCGGAGGATCCGACGACGCGGCGACCGGCGGTCCGCCCGGCTTGCGCCTAAGCCACCGCACGCGCGGCCGCGGCGGCACCGGCGCGCTGACGCGTCACGCGATTCAGGCCCGACAGGATCGCCTTGAGCGAGGCGGTGACGATGTTGGAGTCGATACCGACGCCGAAGATCGCCCGTCCCTCGCCCACCTTGATCTCGATGTAGGTCACCGCCTTGGCATCGGCACCCCGGGTGATGGCGTGCTCGTGGTAGTCGACCACGGCGATGGTCTCGCCGGCCGCCTTGCCCAGGGCCTGCACGAATGCATCGATCGGCCCGTTGCCACGGCCTGCGAGCTTGAGCTTGGTCCCTTCACGCATCACCTCGGTGGTCAGCTCCACCTCGTTGCGCGTGGAATCCTCGACCAGGAAGTGCGCGAGATATCCGTAAGGCGACGTTGCCTGCAGGTACTCGTCCGAGAAGATGTTCCAGATGTCCTCGGCGCGTACTTCCTTTCCGGTGGAATCGGTCACCTCCTGCACGACCTGGCTGAACTCGATCTGCAGGCGGCGCGGCATGCTGATGCCGTACTCGGCCTCGAGCAGGTAGGAGATGCCACCCTTGCCGGACTGCGAATTGACGCGGATCACGGCCTCGTAGGAGCGCCCGAGGTCGTGCGGATCGATCGGCAGGTAGGGCATCTCCCAGATGTCGTCCTCCTTGCGCGCACTGAAGGCCTTCTTGATCGCATCCTGGTGCGAGCCGGAGAACGAGGTGAACACGAGGTCACCGACATAGGGGTGGCGCGGGTGCACCGGCAACTGGTTGCAGAACTCGACCGTGCGACGCACCTCGTCGATATCCGAGAAGTCCAATCCCGGATGCACGCCCTGCGAGTACATGTTGAGCGCGAGGTTGACCACGTCGACATTGCCGGTGCGCTCGCCGTTGCCGAACAGGCAACCCTCGACACGATCGACGCCCGCCATCATCGCGAACTCGCCTGCCGCGGTGCCGGTGCCACGGTCGTTGTGCGGATGCACCGACAACACGATGCCGTCGCGCCGCTTCAGGTTGCGGTGCATCCACTCGATCATGTCCGCGAAGATGTTCGGCGTGGAATGCTCGACCGTGCTCGGCAGGTTGATGATGCAGGGATTGGCCGGGGTCGACTCCCAGACCTCGGTGACGGCGTCGACGATGTCCTTCGAGAAGTCCAGTTCGGCGCCCGAGAACATCTCGGGCGAATACTGGAACACCCACTCGGTGCCCTTCTGTTCGCGCGCGAGCTGCTGGATGAGCCGGGCGTGCTCCACCGCGAGCTGCTGGATCACCTCGGCCTTGGACAGGTTGAAGACGACGCGGCGCATCACCGGGGCGACCGCGTTGTAATAGTGGACGATCGCCCGGCGAGCGCCCTGGACGGCCTCGAAGGTGCGTCGGATCAAGGGCTCACGCGCCTGCGTGAGGACCTGGATCGTCACGTCCTCGGGGATGCGGTTCTCCTCGATCAGGCAGCGCACGAAATCGAAGTCGGTCTGCGAGGCCGACGGGAAACCGACTTCGATCTCCTTGAATCCGGTCCGGCAAAGGAGCTCGAACATGCGCAGCTTGCGCGTGCGGTCCATCGGTTCGATCAGGGCCTGGTTGCCGTCGCGCAGGTCCACGCTGCACCAGACCGGGGGTCGGGTGATGACCTGGTCCGGCCAGGTGCGGTCCTTGAGACCGACCGGCGTGAACGTGCGGTACTTCGTCGCGGGATTCTTCAACATGCTCATGAGAGTCTTCCTTGCCGGCGGCGTGCCGGTCTTGCCTGCCGACGGGGGTCGGCCGCGGATGCGCCATTGTCGCGCACGTCGCCTTCGTGGTCAGGGTGCTTCGCTGGGTTTTGTCACGGCTTGAGGCCCCGTGTGGCCATGTCGTCGGTCTGCCTTACGGCAGCAGCAGCGCTCGCAGGGCGAGGTCCAGGCGCACCCGCAGTGCCGCGCGCGGAGCACGGACGGAGGTTTCGAGGTGGCGGAGGACGGCGGACATGGCCCGCAGTGTAGTCCAGCCAACCGCGCAGGAAAACCCCGGCGGTCAGCGTGTCGGCGCCGCTCAGTTGGTGTTCGCGGACCGCCGGCTGCGCCGCCACAGGCTCATCACCGGGCCCGACAGGACGTAGCCGAAGGCGGCGAGGAACAGGATGCGGGGGGGATCGAGGACAGCCAGCAGCAGCATGCCCACCACGGCCGCGAAGGACAGGAATCGCACCGGCCCGCCCTCCAGCTTCTTGAAACTGTTGTAGCGGACGCTGGTGACCATCGACAGCGCGGTGAGCAGGGTCAGCGGCGCCGCCACGACCAGGACGTCGGCGCCGTCGAAGGGCACGCGGCCGGCGATCCAGACGAACAGCGACTTGCTGTCGTCCACGCAGCTCCAGACGAAGAACGTGACGACCGCGGCGGCGGTCGGGCTCGGCACGCCGTAGAAATCCTTGTTGCTGCCGGCGATGGCCGCCAGCACGTTGAACCGCGCCAGGCGCAGTGCCGCACAGGCGCAGTACGTGAATGCGATGACCCAGCCGACCTTGCCGCCGAACCAGGGATAGTCGGCGAAATAGCGCAGGCTGAAGGCGTACACCACGATCGCCGGGGCCACGCCGAAGGCGACCATGTCGCAGAGGGAGTCGTATTCCTTGCCGAAGTCGGTGGCCGTCCCGGTCAGACGGGCGACCCGTCCGTCCAGGCCGTCCGCCACCATCGCCACCAGCACGCCCACGCAGGCGGCCTCGAAGCGGCCGTTCATCGCCATCACGATGGCGTAGAACCCGCCGAACAGCGTGGCGGTGGTGAACAGGTTGGGCAGCAGGTAGATGCCCTTGCGCCGCGCGGGAGCTGCCGGTTTTTCTTCCATTTGCCTCTGGTGTCCTGTCCCGTGGGGAGGTTGATCGATTCGCCGGCCGATGGTCGCGACGGGCACGCCACGGCCACCGACTGCGGTGTCCGCGACGAGAAGCCGATACCCCGCCCGGGGCGAAACAATCCTGCGGATCCGCGGCAGTATCCACGGGACGGGGCCGCAGGGACACCCGGGAATCCCGGAGACAAGCCGCTGTGCGGCCCTAGTCCTTGCGAAGCATCGTGGCGATCAGGGTCTCCCCCGATCGCACGCGCTGCCCGAGCTGCGCATCCACTCGCCAGCCCGCCGGGACCAGCAGCTCGATCTCGCGCGCGAGCCGTCGCAGGCCGCAACGACGGCCCTGTCCGACCCGCTCGCCGATCTGCGCCATCACGGGCCGCGCGCCGAGCATGCTGCCGCGCGATGCGCGCATCACCAGATCCTGGCCGTCCTCGGTGCGGAGTCGCGAGGCCGGGCTGGCCGCGCCGCCAGGCATCGCCATCACCTCGCCCGCGATTGGCGCGCGCAGGCAATAGCCGCCCCACCAGGCGGTGCGGATCACGATGCGGATCGCCTCGCGCCCCAGCACCGGGTCATGGCATTCACGACGATGGATCACCGTGCCGTCGACCGGCGCGAGCACGCCGCGCGGCTTGCTGGAGACGCCGTGCCTGGGATCTGCCCAGAAGCGGCCGGCGGCAGGCAGGATCGCCGCGATGATGGCCGGCGCCACCACCGCGCCGGTGGCCGCGAGCAGTGCGGCGGTGCCTCCGAGCGCGAGGATGACGCCCCAGCCCTCGGGGACGATGCTCAGCAGCGGTTCGTAGGGGCGCAGCACGCCAGCAGTCGCCGGTTCCCGGAGTCCCGTTCCCGGAGCGTTAGATCCGGGAGGCGGGAGCCGGTCCGTGGAAGCGGGCGCTCAGTTCCGGGTCTTGTCGACCAGCTTGTTCTTCGCGATCCACGGCATCATCGCGCGCAGCTTGCCGCCCACTTCCTCGATCTGGTGCTCGGCGCCGATGCGGCGACGGGCCTTGAGCGTCGGCGCGCCAGCCTGGTTCTCGAGCACGAACTCGCGCGCGAACTGCCCGGTCTGGATCTCGTGAAGGATCTTCTTCATCTCCTTCTTGGTTTCCTCGGTCACGACGCGCGGGCCGCGCGTGTAGTCACCGTATTCCGCCGTGTTGGAGATCGAGTAGCGCATGTTGGCCATGCCGCCCTCGTACATCAGGTCGACGATCAACTTGAGTTCGTGCAGGCACTCGAAGTAGGCCATTTCGGGCGCATAGCCGGCCTCGACCAGCGTCTCGAAGCCCGCCTGCACCAGCGCCGTGGCGCCGCCGCAGAGCACCGCCTGCTCACCGAACAGGTCGGTCTCGGTCTCTTCGCGGAAATTGGTCTCGATGACGCCGGCACGGCCGCCGCCGTTGGCCGAGGCGTACGAGAGCGCGATCTGCTTGGCGCTGCCGGTGGCGTCCTGCGCGATGGCGATCAGGCTGGGCACGCCGCCGCCCTGCGTGTAGGTGCTGCGCACGGTATGGCCGGGGCCCTTGGGCGCGATCATGATCACGTCGAGGTCGGCGCGCGGCTCGATCAGGCCGAAGTGGATGTTGAAACCGTGGGCGAAGGCGAGCGTCGCACCCTGCTTCAGGTTGGGCGCCACGTCGGTGTCATAGATCTTCTTCTGGTCCTGGTCCGGGGCCAGGATCATGACCAGGTCGGCGCTCTTCACCGCCTCGGCCACTTCCTTCACCTTCAGGCCGGCGTTCTCCGCCTTGGCCCAGCTCTTCGAGCTCTTGCGCAGCGCGACGGTGACGTCGACGCCCGAGTCCTTGAGGTTCAGCGCATGGGCGTGACCCTGCGAGCCGTAACCGAGGATCGCGACCTTCTTGTTCTGGATGATCGAGAGGTCGGCGTCTTTGTCGTAGTAAACCTTGATTGCCATGTGCAGGAGCTCCGGGATGATTCGGGTACGGGGCCCTCAGGCCCCATCGGAAAGCGATGAAAGTGTCATCACGCGGTGCCCGCGCGACAGGGCGGCGACGCCGCTGCGTACCAGTTCGAGCACCCTGGCGACCTGCGAGAGCTCGGCGACGAAGGCGTCGACCTCGATGCTGGTGCCGGCCAGCTGCACCGTGCGGGTGCTCTCGGACTCGTCGAGGACCACGGCGCGATGCCGCCGCGCGCAATCCACCACGGCCCGTGCCGATCCGTTCTGCGTCTCGACCTTCAGCATCACCAGCTCGCACTCGAGATGATCGCCCGGATCCAGGTCCTCGATCTCGACGATGTCGACCAGCTTGCGGGTCTGCTGCACGATCTGGTGGATCACCTCGTCGGAACCGCGCGTGACCAGGGTCAGGCGGGACACGGTCGCATCATGCGTGGGAGCCACCGACAGGGAGTCGATGTTGTACCCGCGGGCCGCGAACATGTTGGCCACGCGCGCCAGGGCGCCGGCCTCGTTCTGCAGCAGGATTGAAATGATGTGACGCAAGGCCATCGACGCAGGGCGGATCGCGGGGCGCGACTTTAATGGTCACCGCCGACCCAGGCAACCCGAACGCCCCGCCGACCGCGGCCGATCAGGCGCACGCCTGTGCTTTAATGCGCGTCTTTTCCGCCGCATCGCTGCACATCCGAACATGACCGCCTCGAATCCCGCGCCCTTCCATCCCCTCGCCGGAACCCTCATGACCGGGGCGGACATGGTCGTCCAGGTGCTGGCCGACGAGGGCGTCGACGTGATCTTCGGATACTCCGGCGGCGCGATCCTGCCGACCTACGACGCGGTCTTCCGTTACAACGAGTTGCACCGGAGCAACGATGCAGACCCGTTGCCGCTGGTGGTCCCGGCCAATGAACAGGCCGCGGGCTTCATGGCGGCGGGCTATGCGAGAGCCTCGGGCAAGGTCGGCGTCTGCCTGGTCACCTCCGGCCCCGGTGCGACCAACACGGTCACCCCGGTCCGCGACTGCATGGCCGACTCCATTCCCATCGTCGTGCTCTGCGGCCAGGTGCCGACTGCCGCGATCGGGTCGGACGGATTCCAGGAGGCACCGGTCAGCACGATCATGGGCTCGGCGGCCAAGCACGTGTTCCTGGTGACGGACGCGACCAAGCTGGAAGCCACGCTGCGCACGGCCTTCGAGATCGCCCGCACCGGGCGGCCGGGGCCGGTGGTGGTGGACATTCCCAAGGACGTGCAGAACTGGTCCGGCCGGTTTGCCGGCGGCGGCGTGCTCCCCCTGCCCGGCTACCGTGCCCGCCTGCGGCAGGTGACCTCGAACAAGCTCGGGCCGGCGGGCGCCGGCCAGTTCCTGGAGCGGCTGCGCCAGGCCCGGCGGCCGCTGATCTATGCGGGCGGCGGGGTCATCAATGGCGGAGCCGCGGCCGAGCTGCGCGCCTTCGCCGATGCGCTGCAGATTCCGGTGACGACGACCCTGATGGGCATCGGCGCGTACGACACCACCGCCCCCCGCGCGCTGCAGATGCTCGGCATGCACGGCACCGCCTTTGCCAACTACGCGGTGGACGACTGCGATTTCCTGATGGCCGTCGGCGCCCGGTTCGACGATCGGGTGGCCGGCGTCCCGGCCAAGTTCGCGCCCAACGCGCGCACCATCGCCCACCTCGACGTGGATCCTGCCGAGATCGGCAAGGTCAAGCGGGCCGACTGGTCGCACGTCGGCGAGCTGCCGCAGGCGCTCGAGGCGCTGCGCAGCTTCGTCCAGGACCACGGCTTCAAGCCGGACTACTCGGAGTGGCACGCCCACATCGCGCGACTCAAGAACGACCACGCGATGAACTACGAGCGTGGCGGCAGCCATATCCAGCCGCACGCGGTGATCGAGGAGATCAACCGGCTCACCCAGGGCAGCGCGGTGGTGTCCACCGGCGTCGGCCAGCATCAGATGTGGGCGGCGCAGTACTTCGACTTCAAGGAGCCGCGCCTGTGGCTCACCTCCGGCTCGATGGGCACGATGGGCTTCGGCCTGCCGGCGGCGCTGGGCGCGGCCTTTGCGCGCCGCGACCGCATCGTCATCGATATCGATGGCGACGCCTCGATCCGCATGAACCTGGGCGAGCTGGAGACGGCCACGACCTACAACCTGCCGGTCAAGATCGTCGTGCTGAACAACTTCGGCGACGGCATGGTCAAGCAGTGGCAGCGCCTGTTCTTCGCCTCGCGTTATGCCGGGTCGGACAAGGGCCTGCACCGCAAGGATTTCATCAAGGCTGCCGAGGCCGACGGCTTCGCCTTCGCCAAGCGCGTCGAGAAGAAGGAAGACCTCGCGCGCGTGATCAAGGAGTTCGTGGAGTTCTCGGGCCCCGCCTTCATCGAGGTCCTGATCGATCCCATGGCCTCGGTCTACCCGATGATCGGCCCCGGCATGAGCTACGACCAGATGATCACCGGCGACTGGATTCCCGGACGCGCCGCGCGGACGCCCGCCTCGGACACCAAGAAGGCCGACCTCTTCTGAGGCGGCGGTCCGGCGGCGGCGGCGCGACACGCGGCTGGGCCGTCGGCCGCCGCGCTCCGGATCAGGCGTTGGCCGCGGCCGGCGCGTTGGCGCCGGCATTGCCGGCTTTCGGGTTGGCGCCTTCCAGGTGGGCGAAATGGTGTTCGCGCGCCGCCTTGACGAAGCCCTCGAACAGCGGATGACCGTCGCGCGGCGTCGAGGTGAACTCCGGGTGGAACTGCACACCGACGAACCAGGGGTGATCTGCGATCTCGACGATCTCGACCAGCTCCTCGTCCTCCGACAGGCCCGCCAGCGAAAGCCCCTTCTCGGTCAGGATCTCGCGGTAATTGTTGTTGAACTCGTAGCGGTGGCGGTGGCGCTCGCTGATCGTCTCGCTGTTGTAC
This sequence comes from uncultured Panacagrimonas sp., assembly GCA_946481265.1. The sequence continues at coordinate 17,283 of CAMLNE010000017.1, forward strand.
ATGGCACGCACGCGTGAGCCGGCCTTCAGGCGGCAGCGCTGCACGCCCAGACGCATGGTGCCGCCCAGGTTCGAGTCCGCGCTGCGCTTCTCGACACTGCCCGCCGCGTCGATCCACTCGGTGACCAGCGCGATCACCGGGTGCGGCGAATGCGGGTTGAACTCGGTCGAATGCGCAGTGCCCAGGCCGCAGACATCGCGCGCGTACTCGATCACCGCCACCTGCATGCCCAGGCAGATGCCCAGGTAGGGAATGCGATTCTCGCGCGCGTAGCGGGCGGCCAGGATCTTGCCCTCGATACCGCGCTCACCGAAGCCGCCCGGCACCAGGATGCAGTCCACGCCCTGCAGCAGTCGCAGACCCTGGGATTCGAGCGCCTCGGATTCGATGTAGCGGATCTTCACCCGCGTGTGCGTGTGCAGTCCGGCGTGGTACAGGGCCTCGTTGATGCTCTTGTACGCGTCCGTCAGGTCCACGTACTTGCCGACCATCGCCACCTGCACCTCGGCGTCCATCTGGTCGCGTGCCTCGACCACGCGCTCCCAGCTCGACAGGTCCGCGCGACGCACGTCGGCCAGGCCGAAGTGCTGGACCACCAGCTCGTCCAGGCCCTGCTGGTGGAACCAGCCCGGCATCTTGTAGATGTCGTCGACATCGATCGCCGAGATCACCGCGTTGTAGGAAACGTTGGTGAACAGCGCGATCTTGCGCCGCTCGGAGTCCGGCAGCGGCCGCTCGGAGCGGCACAGCAGGACGTCCGGCTGGATGCCGATGCCGCGCAACTCCTTGACCGAGTGCTGCGTCGGCTTGGTCTTGAGCTCGCCACCGGCCCGGATGAACGGCACCAGGGTCAGGTGCATGTACAGGGCGTGGCTGCGACCCAATTCATGCCCCATCTGGCGGATGGCCTCCAGAAAGGGCAAGGACTCGATGTCGCCGACCGTCCCGCCGATCTCGACCATACAAATGTCCGCGCCCTCGGCGCCGCGCTTGATGCGCGCGTGGATCTCGTCGGTGATGTGCGGGATGACCTGCACCGTGCGGCCCAGGTAGTCGCCGCGGCGCTCCTTGTCCAGCACGTTGCGGTAGATCTGCCCCGTGGTGACGTTGGAATGGCGGTTGGTCTTGCCGCGCAGGTAGCGCTCGTAGTGACCCAGGTCCAGGTCGGTTTCCGCGCCGTCCTCGGTGACGAACACCTCGCCGTGCTGGAACGGGCTCATGGTGCCCGCATCGACGTTGATGTAGGGGTCCAGCTTGATCATGCGGACCTTGAGTCCGCGCGATTCGAGGATGGCGGCCAGGCTCGCCGCCGCGATGCCCTTGCCCAGCGAGGACACCACGCCTCCGGTGACGAAAATGAAACGGGTGGAGCCAGCGTCGGGCATGACGATAAGGAGGGCGTTGGTTTGTGAAATTCTATCAGGCTGACCGATCACCGGGCGGAATCGGGATCCGACACCGCATCACCCGGCAGCTGATCCGAGCGCACATAGCTTCCATTTTCCTGCCGCCACGGCCCGGGATGCGCATCGACGAGCGCATGCCGTCCGGTGCCTGCAGCGGTCCCCGATAGAATCGAGGGAATCGCCCCTCACCAGGACATGTGCAGATGAAGACCCGCATCACCGAGCTGCTCGGCACGAAGTACCCGATCATCCAGGGCGGCATGCAGTGGGTGGGCCGCGCCGAACTGGCATCCGCGGTCTCCAACGCCGGTGGCCTGGGCATCCTCACCGCGCTGACGCAGCCCACGCCGGAGGACCTGGTCCGCGAGATCGCGCGCTGCCGCACCATGACGGACAAGCCCTTTGGCGTGAACCTGACGATCCTGCCGGCCGCCAAGCCGCCGCCGTACGAGGCCTACCTCGACGCGGCCCTCGACAACGGTGTCAGGGTCCTGGAGACCGCCGGCAACAATCCGAAGGAATTCATCGCCAAGGCCAAGGCGCGCGGCGTGAAGATCATCCACAAGTGCACGGCGGTGCGGCATGCGCTGTCGGCCGAGCGCAATGGGGTCGACGCGGTGTCGATCGACGGCATGGAATGCGCCGGCCATCCCGGCGAGGACCAGATCGGGTGCCTGGTGCTGTTCGCCATCGCGGCGAAGAAGCTGAAGATTCCCCTGGTGGCCTCGGGCGGCATCGCCGATGGCCGCACGATGGCGGCGGCACTGGCCATGGGCATCGACGGCGTCAACATGGGCACACGCTTCTGCGTGACCCGGGAAGCGCCAATCCACGACCGGATCAAGCAGCTGCTGGTGGGCAAGAGCGAGCGCGACACGCTGCTGATCTTCCGCACGCTGCACAACACCGGCCGTGTGCTCAAGACCTCGGTATCCGAAGCGGTCGTGGCCATCGAGAACCGTCCCGGCGGCTGCGAGTTCGCCGACATCCAGCACCTCGTGTCGGGGGCCAAGGGTCGCGAGGCGCTGGAAACCGGTGACGAGAGCCGGGGCCTGGTGTGGGCAGGCCAGACCGTGGGCCTGATCGACGACATCCCGAGCTGCGCGGAGCTGATCGAGCGCATGGTCGCCGAATGCCGCGAGCTGCTCGCCGTGGCGCGCGAGCGCAGCGCCTGAGCCGCACCATGAGCCCGCCCTTCGCGACGCGCCGCTACACCGGCGCACATGGCCTGTCCCTGGCCGCTGATGTCGGCGGCGATCCCGCGGCCCCGGCGGTGATCCTGATGCATGGAGGCGGGCAGACCCGCCATTCCTGGGGCACGGCCATGCGCGAACTGGTCGCGCAGGGCTTCCACGTGCTCAATCTCGATGCCCGCGGGCACGGCGACAGCGACTGGTCGCCGGAAGCCGACTACCGCCTGGCGACCCTGGCCGAGGATCTGCGCGCGGTGATCGCCACCCTGCCCGCCGCGCCGGCCCTGGTCGGCGCGTCGATGGGCGGCGCCACCGGGCTGTACGCGGTGGGCAGCAGCACCGCGCCGATCGCACGTGCACTGGTGATGGTCGACATCGTGCCGCGCGTCGAGGCGCAGGGCGCCAACAAGATCGGCGCGTTCATGCGCGCCAACCCCCAGGGCTTCGCCACGCTCCAGGACGCCGCCGACGCGGTCGCCGCCTACTACCCGCACCGCCCGCGACCGAAGGATCCCTCGGGGCTGATGAAGAACCTGCGCCGGCGCGAGGATGGCCGCCTGTACTGGCACTGGGACCCGCGCCTGCTCGACCAGTCGAAGGACCCCGAGCCGCCCCGTTTCACCGAGCAGCTGCTCGAGGCCTGCGCCGGCGTACACGTCCCCACCCTGCTCGTGCGCGGCCTGAACAGCGACATCGTCGGAAGCGCCGGCGTCGAGGAGTTCCGCCGGCATCTGCCCCAGCTCGAGGTATTCGACGTGACCGGTGCCGGCCACATGGTGGCAGGCGATCGCAACGACGCATTCAACGAGGGTGTGATCGGCTTTCTGAAGCGGACCGCGGCCACCTAGCCCCGGACCGACCCAGGGCAGCGCAGCTTCAAGGGGACGGGCAGCGTCCCCGTCGAAGCCCCGTTTCCTGTCGGCCGCGATCCGCCTACCCTGCGATACCGCGCCAACCTGCCGGAGCGCCGTCCATGATCGGAATTCCCATCGGGCTGCTGACCGCCAATGCCGTCGAATGGGCGGTCCACAAGCACGTGCTGCACGGCTGGGGCCGCAAGCGCGGGCGATTCTGGTCCTTCCACTTCCACGAACATCACCGCAACGTGCGCGAGGCGGACTACCGCGACCCGAACTACCTGCGCTTCCCGCTCGGTCTGCACGCGCAGGGCAAGGAGGCCTGGGGTCTGATCGGCGCAAGCCTGGCGGTGACTCCGCTGTTCCCGGTGGCACCGTTCTTCGTCGGCACGCTCTGGTACTCGGCGGCCAACTACTACCGCATCCACAAGCGCTCGCACCTCGACCCGGCCTGGGCTCGCTCGCGCATCCCCTGGCACTACGATCACCACATGGGTCGCAATCCGAATGCGAACTGGTGCGTCACGCGACCCTGGTTCGACTACGTGATGGGCACGCGCGAATTCATCGAGGGCGGCCCGCACGAAAGCAATGTGCTGGGCCTGACCGGCCTGCCCGACTGGATCGCCCGCTACCTGCCCCGGCCGGAGTCGCTCGCCCGGGCGTATCCACCGCCGGTGGCACGGGCCCCGGCCGACGCCGTGCGGGCGCCGACCCAGGCGCCGTAGCGTCGGCGCGGCGCCAGCATCCGCCGCATCGCCGGCGGGCCAGGCCCCGCTTCAGCCGCCCTGTCGATGCCCGCGGACGCGGTTCGTCAGGAACGAATCCAGCAGCGCGTTGACCCGCTCCGCCTGTTCGGACATCGGGCAGTGATTCGCATCGGGGATCACTTCGAGGACCGCGCCGGGGATGCCGTCACGCAGTGACAGGCCACAGGGATCCAGAGGACTGACGATGTCACGATCGCCATGGATGACCAGTGTGGGTGTCCGGATTTCGGCGAGTCGCCCGGTGGCATCGAACGCCATGAAGGACCGTGCGTTGCCCATCACCGCGTACAGCTCCCACTTCGTCGATTCAAGGGCGATGGCGTGGGGCAGCCCGACCGACTCGTAGAAGCTCACCCGGGAGGCCTTTGTCGTCACTGCCGACTCGATCCTTTCCAGGGTATTTCCGACGCTGTGAATCTGACGCCCGCTGGCGAAGGACCCGACCGGCACCAGACCTGCGACCTGCGCCGGATGATCCAGCGCGTAGTGGCACGCCGTGGCTCCGCCCATCGAGTGTCCGACCACGACGACGCGGTCCACGCCAAGGTGGCCGAGAACGGCATGCAGATCCTTTGCGTGCCGGCTGACGCCGTACGCGATCCGCGGCAGCGGCTTGTCGGAGCGCCCTGCCCCCCGGTTGTCCAGGCCGATGCACGTGTAGCGATCCGAAAGCGCGCGGAACTGCTCGGCCCATATATCGGTGATGCCCATGAAGCCGGACAGGAAGGCGATCGCAGGGCCGCTGCCATGCGTTTCGTAATACAGCTCGCAGCCGTCATCAACGGTCAGGAAGGGCATGGTCACGACCTCGCGTTCAGGTGGACAGTCTTCTCGATCCGGACGCTAGTTCGCCTGCCCGTCTGCTTCAAGTCCTGCGCCGCCGGCAGGCCTCAGGGTCGCGCACGATGGCGGTGACGCCCATCGGCGGCCTCGCCGCGCGGTCTTCTGCGGCGCACTGACGGCCTCTTTGCGTCCCGCAGTTCGTCCCGATCACCCGGCTGTCGATCCGGCACGGTCCCATTCGTCGAAACCAGGACAGGCACGCCATCCCGGCGTCGCCGCATCTCCATCGACGAGGTTCCTATGCCGCTCCAGCACGATTCCCGGATCACGCCCTGCCTGTGGTTCGACGACCAGGGCGAGGCCGCCGCCGCGTTCTACGTCTCGATCTTTCCCCGTTCGCGCGTCACCGACATCGCGCGCTTCGGCGAGACCGGCAAGGACGTCCATGGTCGCCCGCCCGGCAGCGTCATGACCGTGAGTTTCGAGCTCGACGGCCAGCCCTTCACCGCGCTCAATGGCGGTCCGCGTTTCCATTTCAGCGAGGCGATCTCGCTGCAGATCGCCTGTCGCACGCAGGACGAGGTCGATCACTACTGGAACCGGCTGTCGGCCGGCGGGGATCCGACGGCCCAGCAGTGCGGCTGGCTCAAGGATCGTTTCGGCCTGTCCTGGCAGGTGGTGCCGAATCGGCTGATCGAGCTGATGCGCGATCCCGATCCGCGGCGCACCGAGCGCGCCTTCGGCGCGATGCTGCAGATGAAGAAACTGGATATCGCGGCGCTGGAGCAGGCGGTCACGGGCTGAACGGGAGTGGACCGGCGGGCGGTGCCGTGCTTGCACATGCGCTCGCCTTCACCGGCCGACGCTGCGGCCGCCGGCTTCGCGAAGACCCGCTTTCCGGCCGGCAACAGCCTCGACACCGGGTGGCTGCCCCGATACCTGCCGCCTCACTC
>CAMLNE010000018.1 GCA_946481265.1 uncultured Panacagrimonas sp.
TCCTGCCCGCCTTGACCGGTGGCGATGCGCCGACTGCCTGCGCCCGCGTGCGAAGCACCTCGAGCACGGTGCGCACACGCACCAGACCGAACAGGCTCAGCAGGGAATTGATGGCGAGCTGCGCCATGTCCGCCGCCGGCCCTTCCAGGCTGCGGCCCTCGAGGTGTTCGAGAAAGATGTCCAGTTCGGCCCGCGCCAGCTTCTCGGCGGCCTCGACATGCAGCCGGCACACCTCCGGGTGGAACCCCAGCTCTTCGGTGTAGCCGCCCGCGCGCATGTCGCCCCAGATGCCGACGATCTGCGCGTCGATGCGTCCCAGGTGCAGGGTCTTGCCGCGGCGCGTCAGGCGCACGGCGCCCACCTTCTCCAGGCGCCTGGCGTCTTCGACGGCCTTCGGATTGCGTTCCAGCACATCGGACAGGGGTACCAGCGAATCGTCCACGCCGACCCGCGTGGCGACCAGCCGGTCCAGGTGCGTGAAGGTGCCGGCATCCACGCGCATCGCGCTGGCGTTGCCGTCGAGGGCCCGCTTGATCAGCGGCAGCGACAGGCGCTTCTCCTTCTGCAGCCGGCGGATCGCGGCGATCGCCTGGACGTGTTCCTCGCCGTAGTCGGCCACGTTGGCGGCCGGCCGCGAGGGCTCGGGCAGCAGCCCGTGGCGCAGGTAGACACGGATGGTCTCCCGGTTCACGCCGGTGCGCTGTTCGAGGTCCCGCATCTTCATCGTGGCCATGACCCGGTTGCGAGCCGGATCCCCTGCTTGGAGGACCGCGCCATTGTGCGGGTCGTCGACGACTTGACCATCGGATCGGGCCCTCCAGGAAGTGTGCGTTGAAATTATGCGTTGACTATATACGTGATATTGCGTCTACTGTATACGCGTTATGTCGCGACCATACGGCCTGCTCGGGATAGCGCTCCACCATCGCCCGCGATGCCCCGGCACCGGGCCACGACAAGACGAGGAGAAGAAGAAATGAGTGTTCCGAAGATCCCGGTGGAGCTGATTGCGCCCGCCTTCAATCCCGCCACGTTCGGCATCGGCAGGCGCGAGGCGATCGACCAGCTGTTCACGCGCCTGCGCCGCGACTATCCGCTGGGCCTGGCCGAGGTGCCCGGCTACGACCCGCACTGGATCGTCACCAAGTACGAGGACATCCGCGAGATCTCGCGCCAGGACCACCTGTTCCACAGTGCGGACCGCTCCAAGACGCTGGCCTCGCAGATCGCCGAGCAGCTGATGCGCGAGTACAGCGGCGGCCTGCCCACGATCTTCAAGACGCTGGTGCACATGGACGACCCGGAGCACGCGGAGCACCGCAAGGTCACGCAGCCCCAGTTCTATCCGCAGGCGATCGCGAAGATGGAGGAACAGGTCCGCGAGATGGCGCGGCGCCACATCGACGAGTTCCTGGCCAAGGGCCAGGGCGCGGACTTCGCCACCGAGCTCGCCTTCCGCTACCCGGCCGAGGTGGTGCTGACGATGATCGGCGTGCCAAAGCAGGACCACCAGAAGATGCTGGACCTGACCCACTGGCTGTTCACCTACGCCGATCCGGACCTGTGCCGGCCCGGCGCGAACATCACCGACCCGCAGGAGATCATCAAGACCTGGGACGTCGTCTACAACGAGTTCAAGACCTACTTCGAGACGCTGGTCCACGAGCGCCAGCAGTGTCCGGTCGGCGACCTGACCTCGTCCATCGCCAACGGCAAGGTCGACGGCTGCCCGATGAACGAGCGCAACATGATCAGCTACCTGGTCATCCTCTCCACCGCCGGTCACGACAGCGCCGCGGCGACCACGGCCATGAGCATGTGGATGCTCGCCGAGCACCCGGAGCTGTTCCGCAAGATGAAGGAGAACCCGAGCCTGATCCGCGGCTTCGTCGACGAGTCCATCCGCTGGGCCAGCCCGGTGCAGCAGTTCGTGCGCTCGGCCACCGAGGACTACGTGCTGCGCGGCCAGCAGATCCGCAAGGGCGACCTGCTCTACCTGTCCTACATCTCCGGCAATCGCGACGAGGACGTGTTCAAGGACCCCTTCACCTTCGATCCGGAGCGTTCGCCCAACCCGCATATCGCCTTCGGCTACGGCACCCACATCTGCCTGGGCCAGCACCTGGCGAAGCTGGAAATGCGCGTGCTGTGGGAGGAACTGCTGCCGCGCCTGGCCTCGGTCGAGATGGCCGGACCGGGCAAGTTCGCCCAGTCGGAGTTCGTCTGCGGGCCGAAGTCCGTCCCCATCGACTACACGCTGGCCTGAGCCACGGCGAGGAGCGATCGACATGAACAGCCGGCCCTGGCGCAAGTTCCAGTGCGTGCCCTGCGGCGAGATCTACGACGAGGAACTCGGCGTGCCCGAGTTCAACATCCCGCCCGGCACGCGCTGGGAGGACGTGCCGGAGGACTGGCTGTGCCTGTCCTGCGGCGCGCCCAAGTCGGACTACGTGCTGCTCGAAGGCTGAAGCCCGCGCGACGAAGTCGGGGCACCTCCCGGTGAGCGGGCCGGATCGCCGTGGCACCCTGGCTGCGGCGGCGCGGCCGGCGCGACCTGGACGTTGCTTCCCGCGCCGGGCATCGCCCGCCGGGCCCGGGCGCGCGCCGGTGCCGGCGTGTTCGTTCCCGCCTGAGCTGGGCGAGCCGCGCGTCGCGCTATCATCGCGCCCGCAAACGCCAGGCCCATTGCAGCGGTGAACAACGCCAACGATGCCGACCCGCTGTCCGCGCTGCTGGCCGCCGCCGCACAGGGCGACGAAGCCGCGTTCGCGCGCCTGTATTCGCTGACCAGTCCGAAACTCTACGGCCTGCTCCTGCGTATCCTGAAAACACCGGAATGGGCCGAAGACGCCTTGCAGGACTGTTACCTCAGGATCTGGCACAAGGCGGAGCAATACACCTCCGAGCGCGGATCGCCGATGGGCTGGCTCGCCACCATCGCGCGTTACCGGGCGCTCGACCTGCTCCGGGCGCGGCGCCCGCAATTGGGCGACGTGCAGCTGCAGGCGGATGACGATGGCCCCGCCGTCGAGCTTGCGGACACCTCCCAGAGTCCCGAGGACCATGCCGTGCAGTCGGAAGGCATGGACCGCCTCGACGACTGCATGAAGGCGCTGCCCGTCGAGCAGCGCAACGTCGTGCTGATGGCCTACTACGAGGGCTTCACCCAAAGCGAGATCGCACAGCGCCGGAGCATGCCGCTCGGCACGATCAAGACCTGGCTGCACCGCGGCCTGGCCAAGCTGCGCGACTGCATGGGAGGTGCCTGACATGGAACCGTCCCACGAGCGCAGCATCCTGGCCGGCGAGTACGCGCTGGCCACGCTCGACGAGGTCGCCCGTGCGCGCGCCGAGCGCCTGATGGCCGAAGACGCCGCGTTCCGGCAGGAGGTCTGGGCCTGGGAACGCCGCTTCGCCCGGCTCGGGCTCAAGCTGCCGCCGGTGACGCCACCGCCGCGGATCTGGACCGGCGTGCAGCAGGGCATGCGGCAGCGCGGCCCGACGCCGTCGCCGAGACCCGCACGCGCGTCGCGGGCGGTGACGGCCTGGGCCTGGATGGCGACGGCCGCCTCGATGCTGCTGGGCGTCGCCCTGGTGCTGCAGCTCGGCCGTCCCTCGCCCGCGCCGCGGATCGTGACGCAGCGCGTCGAGGTGCCGGTGCCCGCGGTGAGCTATGTCGCGCTGCTGCAGGTGCCGGCCTCGACCATGCAGTGGGCGGTGAGCGCCACGCCCGAGCGCGGTCAGCTCGCCGTTCGCGCCTCCGGCGAGGCGCCGGCCGGCACTGCCGGGTTCGATGCCGAGCTGTGGCTGATCACCGATGACGGCCCGCTGTCGCTGGGCGTGATCCCGAAGTCCGGCGAAGTGCGCCGCGCCCTGCCGCAGGGACTGGCCGTGAACGAAGGCCATGTCCTGGCGGTGAGCATCGAGCCGCCTGGCGGCTCGCCTACCGGCCAGCCCACCGGGCCGGTGGTGACGACCGCCACGGTGCTGCAGGCGGGCTGATCGCGGCGCTCATTGCGGGCGCCCATCACCCGCGACGACGTTCGGGGCGAGGTTCGGGGCAAACAGGTAATGGCCGACGCCCCATTCCTGGCCATCGGCATAGCCGAACAGTTCGGCCACCGCCATGTAGAACATGCGCCAGCGCTGCACCTGACGCGCGGCCTGAGCCGGATCGGCGCCTGCGGCGAACAGCTGCTGGATCTGGCCACGCCGCGCATCGAGTGCGGCCAGCCACTGGTTGGCGGTGCGCGCGTAGTGCGTGCCCGGAATCCGCCACTCGCGCAGCAGCCGCATGTCGTCCTGGAAGCTGCCGAGCAGCGCCTGCGAGGGCATCAGGCCGCCGCTGAAGAAATGGCGCGCCATCCAGTCGCTGCCGTCGCGCGCCTCGAACGGGTAGCTCAGGCGGCGGTGGGCGAAGACATGCACGAACAGCCGTCCTTCGCGCTTCAGCCAGCGTGCGATCCGGGCGAGCAGGCGCTGGTAGTTGCGCATGTGCTCGAACATCTCGATCGACAGCACGCGGTCGAAGCCGTCGCCGAGCTGCTCCGGCGAGAAGTCGAAGCTGGCGACGTCGGCGGTGATCACCTCCAGATTCAACAGGCCCAGCTCCCGCGCCCGCCGCAGGATGAACGCACGCTGGCTGCTGGAGTTGGACAGCGCGACGATGCGCGAGCGCGTAAAGCGCTGCGCCAGCCACAGCGACAGCGAACCCCATCCGCAGCCGAGGTCGAGGATGCGCTGGCCGTCGCACAAGCGGGCGCGCTCGGCGTAGCACTGCAGCATCGCCTCCTCGGCCTGCGCCAGCGTCTCGCGTCCGGTCGGGTACAGGCAGCACGAATACTTCAGCCGCGGCCCGAGGTGCATCGCGAAGAAGTCTGCAGGCAGCGCGTAGTGCTGCTCGTTGGCGACCTGGGTCTGGGTCGCGACCGGGCTTTCGCGCAGCGTCGCGATCCACAGCGCGCGTGCGTCGGGCCCGTCGCGCTGCGACTCGTCGCGCAGGCGCTGCGCGATCAGGCGTCGCATGCCGGCACGTGCCAGCACATCGGGCACCAGGCCACGTTCACACAGGTCGATCGCGTTCATCTTCTCGGGCGGCGGGGAATCAGGATGGAGGTGCTTCGGATGTACTCGGCATAGCCGGGCTTGCGGCGCAGCAGCTCGCCCTCGAGCAGGGGCACGCCGGAGAAGCGCAGCAGCAGCGTCGCCATCACCAGCGGCGCCGCCAGCGCGATCCAGCCCCAGGCGGCACCGACGGCCAGCGGCACGTAGGCGCACCAGTGCAGGCATTCGAAGAAGTAGTTCGGGTGGCGCGAGTAGCGCCACAGGCCGCTGCGGCATACCCGCCCGTGGTTGGCGGGATTGGTGCGGAACTCGGCCATCTGCGCATCGGCCAGCCCTTCGCCGGCGACCGCGCTCAGCCACAGCGCGGCGGCCAGCAGCAGCGCCATCGTCGAGGGCAGGTCCGCACGCCAGGTCACCGGCATGAAGGCGCTGGTCGCCAGCGCCAGCGTGAACAGGTTCTGGAACTGGAAGAACGCGAACATCCGCAGCTGCACGCCGTCGCCCCAGCGTTGGCGCAACTGCGCGTAGCGCCAGTCCTCGGGCCGGCCGGCGTTGCGCCGCCACAGGTGCATCCCCAGCCGCAGTCCCCACAGGCCGCCCATCAGCGCCAGCAACAGGCGCAGCAGGGGCGGTGCATCGCCCGCGGCGGCGAAGAGCAGTGCGATGCCGCCCAGCGTCCAGGCCCAGATCGGATCGACCAGCCCGGCGTTGCCGCTGCGCCGCTGCACCACCCAGGCGATGGACTTGGCGAGGATGGCCAGCGCCGCTGCTGCCGCGAACGCCGCGGCCGGCGTCAGCGCGCTCATGTCGGGCCCGCGGCGGCCGGCGCGCCACCCATCCGTCGCGCGAGGCGGCGCAGGGGGCGGTGCAGCGCGAGCCAGGCCAGGCCCACAATCAAGGGCGCCACCAGCAGCCAGACGACCACGCCGTACAGGCCGACCCGCGCGTAGTCGGCGACGAACGGCATCGGTCCCGCCTCGAAGCGCTGCACCAGGTCGGTCACCGACAGCAGCGGAACCGGCGCCGCCCCGAACAGCTGTTCCCCGCCGCGATAGAACGGGATCAGCAGGGCCAGCTGCAGCGGGTACGCCAGGTAGTTCACCAGCTGCAGCAGCGGCTGGTTCAGGCGCGCCGCGATGCCGACCGCCAGGCACAGCGCGGTGGTGGCGCCGAGTACCGGGAAGATGGCCAGCGCCAGGCCCACCCCGAGGGTGAGCGCCAGCCGCCCCGGCCCGGTGCCCTGCAGGAGCTGCGCGCGCAGCAGGCCGAGCAGGCGTTGGCGCCGGGTCATGGCGCCGCGCCCGGCTTGCGCAGCGTCAGCTGCAGCAAATCGATGCTGCCGGTGCGAAAGCCGCATTCGCAGTAGGCCAGGTAGTAGCGCCACATGCGCAGGAAGCGCGGCCCGAACTGCGTCTCGATGGCGCGTCGCTGCGCGAGCACGCCCTGGTGCCAGTGCGCCAGGGTCCGCGCGTAGTCCGCCGCGTGGAACACCGCGTCCTGCGCCGCCAGGCCCTGGCGCGCGGCCAGGTCCTGCAGCAGCTGCGGCGGACACAGCATGCCGCCGGGAAAGATGTACTTCTGGATGAAATCGCGCTTGGTGCGGTACTGCCCGAAGATCGCCGGGTCGATGGTGATGCCCTGCAGGGCGGCGATGCCGCCGGGCACCAGCGCGCGGGCGATGGCGGCGAAGTACACCGGCCAGTAGCGCTCACCGACCGCCTCGTACATCTCGATGGACACGACACGGTCGAAGGTTTCGCGCACGTCGCGATAGTCCTGCAGGCGAAACTCCACGCGCTCGCCGACGCCCGCGGCATGCGCGCGCGCCCGCGCCTCCCTGAGCTGCTCCTGCGACAGCGTGATGCTGGTGACGCGACAGCCGCTGCGCTGCGCCGCATGGATGGCAAAGCCGCCCCAGCCCGAGCCGATCTCCAGCAGGTGATGGCCCGGCGCCAGTTCCAGGCGCTGGCACATCAGCTCGAACTTGTTGTGTTGCGCCTGCTCCAGCGATTGATCCGCGCTGGCGAAAACCGCGCTGGAATAGGCCAGGCTCGGATCGAGCCAGCGCGCGTAGAAGTCGTTGCCCAGGTCGTAGTGATGCTCGATGTTGTCGCGTGCGCCCGCGCGTGAATTGGCGCGCAGGCGATGCTGCAGCCAGCCCCAGGCCCGGCCGATGGCGTTGCGTTCGTAGGGCCCGCGCAGGTGCGGCTCGTTGAGGTACAGCACCTGCAGCAGCGCGGTGAGATCGGGCGAATCCCAGGAGCCGTCGAGGTAGGCGTCGCCGAAGCCGACCTCGCCGCCGGCGAGCACGCGCCACACCAGGCGCGGGTCGTGGATCTGCAGCACGCCCTGCGGCCCCGGCTGCACGCCCTGGAACCGGCGCCGTTCGCCGTCCGGAAGCAGGACATCCAGGCGTCCCACGGCAAGGCCGGAGAGCATGTGCAGCAGGCCGCGCAGCGGCCAGGCGACGCGCGCGGCGCGACCGGAGGCGGCCGCATGGGGACCGCTATCGAGCAGGCCGTCGAGCGACGGCTCGAGCCCGGGACTTTCGTCGGACATCAGGAAACCTCGAGTGAGGGTGGAGAAGGCTTGCGGCGCACGCTCGCGCCGGCCCGCCACAGGCGCAGGGCCTGCCAGTGGATGGCCAGGACGACCTTGAACGTGACCCAGGGCATGCGCGCAACGCTGGCCAGCAGGCGGCGATCGCTCAACGCGCGCGCGCGACCGGCCAGGCTGGCGTCGAGCAGCGGCGTGCCCTCGCAGGTCTCGTGGATCGCCAAGCGCAGCGCGGCGCCGGGCGCCTCCAGGCGGAAGCGATAGCGGCCGGCGACGTCAAGGAACGGCGAGACGTGGAACACCTTGTCCTTGTCGACCGGGCGCTGCCAGTCGATCGCCTCGCCCGCCCCATCGAGCAGGTAGCTGTGGCGTTCGCCGAAGGTGTTGCGCACTTCGGCGATCACCGCGCGCAGCCGGCCGCCGCGGTCCTCGCAGTACCACAGGCTCAGCGGATTGAAGGCGAAGCCCAGCACGCGCGGCAGGCACAGCAGCCGGATGCGCCCGCCCGGAAGCGCGATGCCGGCGCCCTGCAGGACGGTCTGCGCCCAGGCCCGCAGGCCGCCCGGCGCCCCGCTGCCATGGTCGCGGTCGTGCACGCTCACCAGGTTGAAGCCGTTGTGCGAGAACAGGCGCAGCGCGCGTGACAGCGCGTCGAGGCGGTCGACGTCCAGCAGCAGGTAGAACAGGCGGTAGCGGAAACGCAGCGACGGCGCGACGTGGCGACGGTGCATCACCTGGCAGTCGTACAGGCTGGCCGCGTCCGCGCCCATCAAAGCGAGACCGCCGGTGCCAGGTCCGGGTCCACGGCCGGGCGCGCGGCCGCGCATCCATCGTCGAGCACCGCCCAGTGCGGCCGGCAGGCCGGATCGATGCGCACCGCCGCGGCCAGGCCGGAACGCAGGCCGTCCTCGTGGAAACCGAAGCCGGTCCAGGCGCCGGCCCACCACAGGCCGCCGCGACCCTGGATCGAGGCGAGCCCGCGGTGCGTGATCCGCGACGACGGGCCGTAGAACGGATGCTCGTAATCGGTCTGGTAGAGGGTGCGTCCTGCCGCGATCGGCCGATGCGGATTGAGCGTGACGATGTAGGGCGTCTCGCCGGCGATGCCCTGCAGCTGGTTCATCCAGTAGCTGCCGCTGATCGGCGCGTCGTGCACCTCGTCGCGATCGTGCAGGTAGTTCCAGCTGGCCCAGGCGGCGCGCCGCCGCGGCAGGAACGAGCGGTCGGTGTGCAGCACGCAGCGGCTGCGCGTGTAGGGGATGCCCGCCAGCACCGCGCGTTCGTCGGCGGCCGGCGCCGCGAGCAGGCGCAGGGCCTGGTCGGCGTGCACCGCGGACACGGCGGCATCGAAGCGCTCCTCTCCCCAGTGGCCATGCAGGTGCACGCCGCCGGCGCGACGCTCGATGGCGGTGACCGGTGCGGACAGGCGCACCTCGCCGGAGAAGCGTGCGCGCAGGCGCTCCACGTAGACCTGGCTGCCGCCGACCACCGTGCTCCATTGCGGTTGCCGCACGGTCTGGAACAGGCCGTGCGCATCGAAGAAGCGCATGAAGTCGGCGGCCGGGTACTGCGCGGCCTGTGCCGGCGAGCAGCTCCAGATCAGGCCGGCCATCGGCAGCAGGTAGCGGCTGCCCAGCCCGGCGCTGAAGCCCTCGGCGTCGAGGAACTCGCCCAGCGTTCCATCCGGCAGCTCACCGCCACGCAGGCGCGCGCGGCACCGGGCATTGAGCGCGAGGATGTCGCGCAGCAGGCGCCAGTGCGACGGTCGCAGCAGGTTCGAGGGCTGGGCGAAGAACGACAGCGGATTGCCGCTGCCGCACCATTCGTAGGCGCCCTCGCCAAGCGACACGGCGAAGGACATGGCCGTGGGCCGCACCGGCACATCGAGCTGCGCGAAGAGCGCGGTGAGGTTGGGATAGTTCTGCGCGTTGAACACGATCCAGCCGGTGTCCACCGGCTGCGGCCCGGCGGGCGTCGGCACGATGATCGTGTTGGTATGGCCGCCGGCGCGGGGGTCCTGCTCGAAGAGCACTACCTGGTGATGCTTCTGCAGGGCATCGGCGGCGGCCAGGCCGGAGATGCCTGCGCCGATGATGGCGATCTTCATGCGTTCATTCGTGGCGGCCGCGCGGTGCAACCGGAACCCCTACTACTGCGCAGTCGTCCTTCCGGTTTCAGCCCCATTCGATCCCGCGCCCGGGCCGCCCAGGTGACGCTCGAGAAAGTCGACGGCGGCGTCGCGAGCGCCGAAGCCCAGCACGAACGTGGCGACATGACCGAGGCCGCGGACGGCGTGCAGTTCGGCGGCAACGCCGGCCCGGTCCAGCGCCTGCTTCATTGCCACCGAGTCCTCGAAGCGGACCAGCCGGTCGCGCGTGCCGTGGTAGAGGAACATCGGCGGGCTGCGCGCGGAGACATGCACAAGGGGCGAGCCGTCCTGCCAGCGCTGCGGCAGCGCGTGGTAGTCGCCGCCCATGAACTCGCTGATGATCGGGCTTTCCGGGTACTGCGCCAGGTCGCTGGGCATGCCGCCCGCGACGACCGCCGCGAGTGGCGGCGTGTGCGGCGCCGGGCGCACCGCCGCGAGCGCGACCAGGTGCCCGCCCGCCGAGTAGCCCCAGCCGCCGATGCGCGCGAGGTCCAGGTGCAGCCGCGGCGCGCTGGCCTGCAGCCATCGCAGCGCCGCATGCACGTCCTCGACCGCCGCCGGATAGCGGTGGGCGGGCGCCAGCCGGTAGTCGATGTTGAGCACCACGTAGCCGGCATCGGCCAGGCGCCGCGACAGGCGGTCCATGTCGCCGCGGTCGCGCCCGTTCCATCCGCCGCCATGGACCATCAGCACGGCCGCGAACGGGCCGTTGCCGGCGGGGCGGTACAGGTCGGCGGTCGGCGCCTGCGCATCCGGCCGGTACGGCACATCGCGCTCGACCGCGACGCCGCTGCGTGCTGGCCACTGCGCACAGGCACCCAGCAGCGTGGCGCTCAGCAGCATCAGAAAGACTCTCATCGCGTCGATGGTCGAAAGCTCCCATGGTCGGGGCCGGTCCGGCGCGGACGCATCGCCTGCTGCCGGACCGCGTGACCACGGGCACCAGCCGGCAAGTCGCGGGCCGCCGGCCTGCACAACCCCTTGAAGGAACGTCCTACGCGGGCTGCGGCCGATCGGTTTCGAGTGCCGTCCGGCGTGACGCTGGCAATCACGGCCGTGGGGGGCTACGGGTGGAGCCAGCGCCTCTGGCTGTTCCCGCAGTCCGGATACAGCGCGGGACGGCCACGCCCCGACTGCGCGCAGCCGCGGACCGCATCGGCGCCACGAGGACCGACTCAGCGCGAATCCGGCAGTCGCAGCCCTTCGACGTCCGCGGCCAGCGCCTCGCTGGCCGGCGATACCGGTGCGCTGTGGCGGGCCAGGCGAACCACCATCGTCGTGCCCTGCCCCGGCTGCGACTCGGCGACGATGTCGCCGCCGTGCAGGCGCGCGACGCGCTGGCAGATCGCGAGCCCCACGCCGCTGCCCGGATACTGTTCGCGCGTGTGCAGGCGCTGGAACGGCTCGAAGATCCGCTGCAGGTGTTCGGCGTCGATGCCGATGCCCGCGTCGCGGATCCGCAGTTCCCAGCCCTCAAGCGTCTCGCGTCCGCTGATGCTCACCTGCGGCCGCGCCTGGGGCTGGAACTTGATGGCGTTCTCGATCAGGTTGCGCAGCAGCTGCTCGAGCAGCACCGCGTGGCCTTCCACGACCGGCAGCGTCCCGATCTCGAACTGCACCTGGCGATCGTCGATCGGCGCCTGCAGTTGTGCGAGGACGCGCTCGATGGTGCGGTTCAGGTCCACCGGTGCGCTGCGCGCCATCTGCTCACGTCCGACGCGGGCCAGCGCCAGCAGGTCGGAGATCAGCTGCTGGAGATCGTGCGTGCTCGACACCAGCAGGTCCATCAGCTCGCGCTGGCGCTCGGTGAGCGTGTCGGCCAGCCGCCGCTCCAGCAGCTGCACCAGGCGCGCGATGTTGGCCAGCGGCGTCTGCATGTCGTGCGAGGCGACATAGGAGAAGCGCTCCAGCTCGCTGGCGTGCTCGGCCAGGGCGCGGCTGCGCGATTCGAGCTGGCGCACCAGGCCGTAGGTACGCAGCGCGGTGGTGACCAGGACCTGCAGGCGCTCGAAGGTGAGCTCGGTCTTGGTGCGGTAGTCGTCGATCTGGTAGCGCTCGGTCACCTCCATCGCCGGCGCCTGGCCCGGCTGGCCGGTGCGCAGCACGATGCGCACGGCCGCGTTGCCGAGCTCCTCGCGCACGTGGCGCACCAGGTCCAGGCCGGCGTGTTCGGTCTCCATCACCACGTCGAGCAGGATCAGCGCGATGTCCGGCGTGCGCGCCAATACCTCGCGAGCGGCCGCGCCCGATTCGGCGTCCAGCAGCACGACCCGCCGGCCGGCGAAGCGGAAGTCGCGCAGGCACAGGTGGGTGACGGCCAGCACCTCCGGATCATCGTCCACCACCAGGATCTGCCAGGCCTCGGCATCCGCCGCTTCGTCCTTCGCACGGTCTGGCAGCAGACGGTTCACGGCCGGGGCGTCTCCAGGCCGAGCTGGAACAGGCGGACGTTCTCGCGCGCGATGGCAACGTTGCGGCAGAACAGTTCCAGCAGGTGGCGGTCGGGCGCCGGCATGCCGCGCCCGGATGTCACGTAGAACACCAGGTCGCTGCCGTCGCGACCGTGCTGCACGCTGATGAAATGCTGCGTCGAGTGTTCGAAGTCGTCGGCGCGGCGCGCCTGCTCGATGCGCCCGAGCATGTCCGCCGACAGCTCCCCGCGCGCCGGGCGACCGATCAGCGGCGCGTAGCTGCCCGTGCCCGCCACGATGCGCAGCTCGTCCTGCTCCGCGGTGGCCAGGCCCGAGGCGTGCAGCAGCACCGCATCGGCGTCGAACAGCAGCAGCGCAATCAGCTGCTCGAGCACGCCCTGCGCGAAGCGGTCCATGGAACGCCGCTCGAAGATCTGCGCCGAGGCCTCGATCACCTGTTCGAGCCCGCGCCGGTTGGCGTCGAGCGTCACCAGGTCGCGGTAGGTCGAAAGGCTGGTGTAGATGGTCGTGAACAGGCGCTCGCGGGTCAGTTCGGTCTTGTGCTTGTAGTCGTTGATGTCGTAGCGGCTGATGATCTCCGACTCCGGTGCCTCGCCGGGCTGGCCGGTGCGCAGCACGATGCGGATGAAGCGGTTGCGCAGCTCGTTGCGCACGAAGAGCACGACCTCCAGGCCGGAGCCGTCGGACTCCATCACCACGTCGAGCAGCAGCACCGCCACCTCGGGATGTGCGCGCAGCATCTCGCGCGCCTCTGCACCGCTATGCGCGTGCAGGAAGCGCAGGCCGCGCCCGGCGAAGCAGAAACCGTCCAGTGCCAGGCGCGTGACGCTGTGCACCTCGGGATCGTCGTCCACGACCAGGACGGTCCAGGGCGGCGCCGGATCGGGGCCGGCGGTGTCGGGAACCAGCTCAGGAAGACCCAGCAGGTCGCTCATCGATCGGCTCCGGGCAGGATGGCGGGGAAGTGAAGGTGGAAAACGGCGCCTCCATCGGGCGCGTTCTCGACCCGGATCCGGCCACGCAGCATCTGCGTGGCGAGGTTGTAGACGATGTGCAGGCCCAGGCCGCTGCCGCCGAGCCCGCGCCGGGTGGTGAAGAAGGGATCGAAGATGCGCGACAGGTTCTCCGTCGGGATACCGACGCCGTCGTCGCTGAAGCGCAGGTGGACCTGGCCGTCATCGAGGCCGGCCTGGATGCGCATGACACCGGCGCGACCCTCCGGGAAGGCGTGCAGCAGCGAGTTGGAGACCAGGTTGGTGAGGATCTGCGCCAGGGCGCCGGGCAGCGTGTCGACACCGATCTTCTCGTCGCAGTCCACCTCGACCCGGTGCGGCGTCTTCTTCAGGCGCGGCGCCAGGCTCAGCAGCACCTCGTCGATGTAGGCGCGCAGGCCGAAGCGGCGCCGTTCGCCGCTGGACTGGTCGACCGCCACCTGCTTGAAGCTCTGGATCAGGTCGGCGGCGCGCTGCAGGTTCTTGAGCAGGATGGCGCTGGCCTCCTCGGCGACCTCGGCATAGCGCTCCAGGTCCGGCCGCGTCAGCCGCCCGCTGGCGTAGGCCTCGCGCATGCGCTGCGTGCGGTTCTGCAGGGTGGAGGCGGCGGTGACGCTCACGCCGACCGGCGTGTTGATCTCGTGGGCCACACCGGCGACCAGGCCGCCGAGCGAGGCGAGCTTCTCGCTCTGCACCAGCTGGCTCTGTGCCTCGCGCAGGCGCAGCATCGCGATCCGCAGCTCGGCGTTGGCGTCGGTCTTTTCCTCGACCTGCCGCGACAGCGCATCGCGCGCCGCCTGCAGGTCGCGATCACGGCTGGCGATCTGCTCCAGCATCTGGTTGAAGTCGTCCACCAGGGTGCCGATCTCGTCGTCGCCGCGCCGGTTGGCGCGCAGGTTGTAGGCCCGCGACCGCGAGATGGTCCGCGCCATCTGCGCCAGTTCCAGGATCGGCTGCGTCAGGCTGCGCTGCAGGCGCCAGCCCACCGCCGCGCTGGCGAAGAACGCGGCAGCGAGAATCCCCAGCGTGAAGACGATCTGCGCGGTCAGCGCGCGCTGGCGCTGCGAGAGGTTCTGCGAGACCCGCAGGGTGCCGATGCGCTCCTCGCCCAGGATCACCGGCCACACGGCCACCAGGTGGGTAAGACTCTCGTGCACGCCGGCCTCGCCGGGCTGCGGCGGGCAGCGGGCATCGCCGACCACGAAGGACGCGAAGGGCACGCCGGCCGGCGCCGGCCCGTACAGGCAGGCCATCTCGATCTCGGGCTTGGCGCGCAGCGCGACCAGGGTTTCGCGCGCCGCGTCGGGATCGCCGAAGGTCAGCGCGGCGGTGACCCCGTCGGCGCTGATTTGGGAGAGGGTCTCGATGTCGCGGATCGAGGCCGACCGCGCGCCCGACCAGGCATAGAAGATCAGCGCCAGGCCCGCGGGCAACAGGCCCACCGTGCTCGACAGCACCGTGAACCAGACCAGCTTGCGCCGGATCGGCGCGTCGGCGAAGCGCAGGTTCATGGCGGCGTCGCGACCTGCACGCGCACCGCCACGCCCAGCAGGCGGCTGCTCAGTTGCAGGTGTTCGCGCTCGGCGGCGGCGGTGTTGACCTCGAAGCGGATGCGCTGCTGATCGAGGAACAGGCGTATCACGCCGGAGGGCACCGCGGCCTCGGCCTCGTGGACGGTCAGGACACCGCCGCCGGCGGCGCCGCGCAGCACCGACTCGGTGGCCTGCAGTCCCGGGCCGGCACCGAGCCAGACCAGGTGGCAGACGCGCAGCGGCGCGCCGCCGGCCAGCTCGCGCACTTCCACCGGGCGACCGGACACGACCTTGCCGCGGATGGCCAGGTGCAAGGTGCGGGTGAAGCGCTGGTCGTCGACCACGCACAGCACGTAGGGCTGCTGCTCCGCCGGCTCGCGGTCCGGCGGCCAGGTGACGAACTTCATGAAATTGAACAGGAAGGCAGCCTTGACCTTCTGCTCCAGCTCGACCTGCGCGGTGGCGGACGCGGGCAGGACGCCCAGCGCGACGACCGCGAGCAGCGCAACGCGCAAAAACGGCTTCACCTCTGCCCCGGCGTCCACCGCAGCATCAGGATGCCCTGGCGTTCGACTTCGACCCGGCCACGACCGGCGCTGCCGAACTCCGGATGGCGATTGTCCAGCAGGTTGTCGCCCACCAGGGACAGCTCCAGGTCCGGGCGCAGCTGCCAGGCCAGGCGCAGGTTCAGCTCGGTATAGGCAGGAACGTCGTCAGCCGGCAGCGGCCCGACGTGGCGCACGAACCCGTCCAGCGTCCAGCGCGGTCCCGGCGACCACAACCAGCGCAGGCCGCCCATGTGACGCGGGTTGCCGTCCTCGATACCCAGGGGCGTATTGAAGTCCTGGCTGCCCGAATCGGTTTCGATGTCGAGATCCAGGTGGCTGTAGAAGGCCTCGAGGCGCAGCGTGTCGGTTGGCGTCCAGCCCAGCACGAGGTCGCCGCCGATGCCGCGTCCGCGCAGGCCGTTGGCGAATTCGCCGAGCGGCGGGATGGGCTCGCCGCTGCGCAGGTCGTCGTAGCGGTTGTAGAACAGGGCCAGCCGCATCGAAGTCTGGCGGGTGGTCCAGACATTGAGTCCCCACTCGGTGGCCAGCAGGGTCTCGGCGTCCAGGTCGGGATTGCCGATGCGCTGCGTGGCGCCCGCCTCGCACACCCCCGGCAGTCCCACCGGCGGTGGGCAGAAGATCGCGATGTCGGAATCCAGGCGGTTGGGCGTGCGCACCGCGCGCGATACCGCTGCCCAGGTGAACGCCTGCTCGCCGAGCTTCCAGCCCAGGCGCACGCCGGGCTGGATCTCGGCGCCGGTGAAATCGTTGTGTTCGAACTTGGACCCGAGGGTCAGGGTGCCGCGGCCGTCGGCGAGCGAGATCTGGTCCTGCAGGAAGGCGCTGTAGGTCTGCAGGGTGCGCGACGCGGGCGAGAAGATGAGGGCCTGCGGCGGTCCGGCGGTCTCGTCGCGGCTGTTGCGGTAGCCGGCCCCGAACATCAGCGCATGCCGGGAGCCGAGGTCCTGGCGCCACTCGGTGCTCAGATCCCAGGTATTGCGACGCTCGATGAAGGCACCGGAAGCCACTCTCTCGCTGTGATCGAAGTAGCCCGCCACGCTCCAGGTGGCACGCGCGCTCATCGTGCGCTCCCACAGGCCGTGGACATTGGCGCCGGAAAGCTCGGATCGAATCCGCGTGACCGCGTCCGTATCCGTGGACGGGTCGGTGAAGCGGGTTTCGTCGTCGGATTCGGCCTGGTAGGCGTCGCCACCGAAGTGGTAGCGGTTGGACCGGTCCGACAGGTCGGTGCGGAAACCGGCCTGCTGCTGGCGCAGCCCCTCGTTGCCTTCGTGGCCGCCGCGGGTCACGCCGTTGTCGTCCTCGCGGGCCTGCGCGTAGGCGCGCAGGTGGCCGGCCTGGCCCAGCGCCCAGCCGCCGCGGACACCCGCGAGGGTGCCGCGCGGAAACCCGCCGCCGACCTGCAGCTCGGTGCCCTGGGTCTGGCCGGCCGGCCGGGTGACGATGTTGATCACGCCGTTGACGGCGTTGGCGCCCCATAGCGTGGCGCCGGGGCCGCGGATCACCTCGATGCGTTCGACGTCGGGCAGGTAGGTGTCCAGCACATCCCAGAACACGCCGGAAAAGAAGGGGGTATAGACGCTGCGGCCATCCAGCAGCACTTCGAGCTTGTCCGCCGACGTGCTGTTGAAGCCGCGCGCCGAGATCGCGTAGGTGTGGCCCGCGGTGCGCGCCACGTGCAGGCCCGGCACCAGCCGGAGCACCTCCGCCAGGCTGCGCGCCCCGCTGCGACGGATGTCTTCGGCGGTGAGCACGGTGACGGCCGCCGCCGCCTCCTGCAGCGGCTCGGCGCGCTTGGAGACGCTGGTCACGTCGATCTGCATCAGCGCGTCCAGCGACAGCTCGGTCAGGTCCTCCGGCAGCGCCGCCAGCGCGGTGCTGGTCAGGATCAGGGCGCAGGCGATCGCGCTGCCTGCGCAACGCCTGAAAGCCGACCGCCTTGACCGCCTGTCCATCCTGGACCCCGTGTGACAACGGGCAAAAAGCCTGGAATGGGTTCCGTCCCGGCCTTGCTGCCGATGCGTGCCGGAACCGGGATGCCCGCCGTGTGCACAGGGGGCTATACAAGGCCTGTACCAACCCCGGGGTGACGTAATTCGGACGGGGCATGGGACCGGAACCGGAACCGGTACGACCCGGTTGTGCCGGGCAGGCGGCCCGGCGCGTCGCCGGTCGGCGCCGCGCCATGCCCGGACGCCGGTCCGGGACAGCGGAAGGTCGCCGCACCTCCTGGTCGGGCGGGCCCGGGGCCAGGTGCGGCGCGACTGCGAGGGCTCCGGCCGCTACGCAGAGCGGCCGCGAGCGGCGTTCTTAGTCCACCCGCTCCAGCAGCACCACGGGCAGTTCCCGTTCCGTGCGCCGCTGGTAGTCGGGAAACGGCGGATAGACCTGCGTCATCATCTCGAACAGGCGCTGGCGCTCGGCGCCCTTCGCCAGCGTCCACTTGGCCTTGAAGCGGTCGTGCTTGACCTGGACCTCCACCGTGTCCATGGCCTCCATGTTCAGGAACCAGGCCGGGTGCTGCGGCGCGCCACCCTTCGAGCCGATGATCACGATCCGGTCACCGTCGCGCCCGTAGAGCAGCGGCATCTCGAGAATGCGCCCGGTCTTGCGGCCGCGCGTGATCAGCAGGAGGCTCGGCGTATTGGCCCGCCCGCCGAGCGGCGAGCCGTCCCACTCGTGCGCCGCGACGGGATCGCGGTGGTAGGCCTCCAGATGAACCTTGATCCAGTCCGGCAGGTCGTGCCGTTGCGCGTTCTCGTGAAAATCGGCGAGGACCGCGTTTTCCTTTGGCGGGGGGTTTGCTGAGCTCATCCTTGCGACTCCCAGTTCCGAACGGACCACCCCAGTCTAGCGGCGGTGCGAACAGGCAATAGACGGGTGACTACCGACGTCCCGCCCCGGCCGCACCGCCCGCACGGTCGCGGCCCGCCCCCTTGCACATGATGCGGACCGCCTGACCGGGATGCGGCCATCGACCGCGTCGTCAGTGCTTGGGCTGGTGCATTGACTTCATCTGCCGGGCCACCGTCTGTTCCGGCAGCAGCTTGCCGGCCTTGTCCATCAGCTTGTTCTGCCATCCGCTGACCACCGCGTCGCGCCCGGCCATCATCGCCTCGTAGCCGTCGCGCGCCACCGCATCGGCGGGGCCGAGCTTGTCGTCCTGGACCATGGTCGCGTCCTCTCCATCCTCCTTGCGGAAGAAGTCGGTGTCCGTCGCGCCCGGGCGCAGCACGGTGAGCGTGACATTCGAGCCTTCGATCTCCTGGATGACGGACTCGCTGAAGTTGTAGACGAACGCCTTGGTGCCGGCGTAGACGGCCGACCAGGGCGCGGGATTCTTGCTGACCATCGAGCCGAGCTGGAGGATGCGTCCCTCGTTGCGCGCGAGCATGTCGCGCAGGAACAGCTTGGTCAGCACCACCAGGGACATCACGTTGAGCTGGATGATCGACAGCTCGCGATCCAGGTCGGTCTCGGCAAAGGTGCCGTACACGCCCTGGCCGGCGTCGTTGACCAGGTAATCCACGGTGATGCCGCGGCCGGTCACTTCCTGGTAGAGCTCGCGCGCAGCTGCCGGCTCGAACAGGTCCGTCGGGATGGGCGTCACCGTGATGCCGTGCTTGCTGCGCAGGTCGGCCGCGATGCGTTCGAGTTCATCGGCAGAGCGGGCCACCAGCACCAGGTTGTGGCCGTCCTGCGCGAAGCAGCGGGCCAGTTCCAGGCCGATACCGCTGCTTGCGCCGGTGACGAGGGCGATCTTGGAGTGTCGCGATTCCATGGGGATCTCCTGTGGGCGATACGCGCGCGAAATTGCGTGCACCTGGTTCCCGCAGCGGTCGTGCCCGTCGGATTACCGCGCCCATGTGCGACGCGGATACGGCGTAGGTGCGGGGTCCTGCCCTGACGCGCATCAGCGGGTAGGCCCGCGAGCGCCCGCCCCGTCCCTGCAATGGCTCGCTGTCCCAGGTGGCGCGCTCAGCGCGTCGCGCGATCGAGCTCGACCTGGGCCTTGGCCATGTGCCGCTTGAACTCCGCATCCGCCTCACCCATGCAGGCCGCGCGTTCCGCCGAGGGCAGCTGCCGGCAACGCTCGTCTGCCGCCTCGCGCGCGGCGTCAGCCCGGTCCTTCTCCATGCGGAACGCCTCGATCGCGGCGAAGCGGGCGTCGGCATCCTGGCTTCCACACGCGCCCAGACCGGCCAGGACCATCAAGGCAAAGGCCAGCGCGGCGCCGCGGATCATGGAAACAGGCATGGGAGGGCTCCGGTCACGAGACACGCTGCCAACAGCTTCCGTGCCCGGGCCCTGCCCGGGTCGAAAGGCGCATCGCTCGATGCCGCCCGCTCGCCACCGAGCGCGCGCAAGCACGCGGATGCCCGCTTGCGCGACCCCGCGGAACGGGTGTCGCGCCGCCGCCTGCCGCTATTCCTTGTCCTTGCCCTCGCCGATGGAAATCGACGTCGTGTCGCCGCCCTCGGCGGCGTCGTAGGAAACGGAGCCCTTGTCGGTATCGATGCTGAGCGAGGTCGAATCCGCCGGGGCCGACGTGGCGTCGGTCGAGGCGCTGGCCGGCGCGGGGGCCGACGATTCCTTCGAACAGGCACCCAGGCCCATCGTCAGTGCGGCAGAAAGGAGGAGCAGGCTGATGCGCATGGGATGTGGCCGTTGGGGGAGTCGCGTCGAGCCTAGCACCCGCACCGCAGGCCCGAACGATCGGCGCCGCGCCGGCAGCCGGACGGATAGAGGGCGGGTCTCGATATCGACCGGCGCGCGCTCCTTCTAAGCTGTCCACCCCCCATCACACCCGTCCACCAGGAAACGATGTCCTCCCACAACGCCATCCGCTGCCGCCTCCCCGCCACGCTCGACTCCCTCACCCCCTCGACCGTCGAACCCCGCGCGCCCGGGGCCGGTGAAGTCCAGATCCGTGTTCGCGCCAGCTCGCTCAACTACCACGACTACCTCGTCGCGAACGGCACGATCACGGTCGCCGACGGCCGCATCCCGATGTCCGACGGTGCCGGCGAAGTCACGGCCGTGGGCGCGGGTGTCACCGCGTTCAAGGTCGGTGACCACGTCGTCAGCACCTTCTACCAGGACTGGTACGACGGCGAGCCCATGGGCAACGGCTTCGCCTTCGTGCCCGGCGACGGCATCGACGGCTTCGCCTGCACGTTCGCGACGGTCCCCGCCGTGGGACTGACGCACGCGCCGAAGGGATGGAGCTTCGAGGAAGCCGCGACGCTGACCTGCGCCGGCGTCACCGCGTGGCGCGCCCTTTCGACCAACGGCCGGATCAAGTCCGGGCAGACGGTGCTGGTGCAGGGCACGGGCGGCGTCTCGATCTTCGCGCTGCAGCTGGCCAAGGCCGCCGGCGCGCGCGTGATCGCCACCTCCTCCTCGGACGCCAAGCTGGAGCGCCTGCGCGCGATGGGTGCCGATCACGTCATCAACTACAAGAAGACCCCCGAGTGGGGCGTCGAAGCCGCCCGCCTCAGCGGCAAGGGCGGCGTCGACCACGTGGTGGAGATCGGCGGGCCGGGCACGCTGCCGCAGTCCATCAAGGCCATCGGCTACGGCGGGCACATCGCGCTGATCGGCGTGCTGACGGGCTGGGAAGGCACCGTTCCCACCGCACAGCTGATGAGCAAGCAGGGGCGCCTGGTCGGCATCATGGTCAGCCACCGCCGTGACCAGGTCGAGCTGGTGCGCGCCTGCGAAGCCTCCGGCATCAGGCCGGTGATCGATCGCAGCTTCCCGCTGATGGAGCTGGCCGATGCGTTCCGCTACCAGGCCTCGGGTGCGCATTTCGGCAAGATCTGCGTGACGGTCTAGTTTTCGGGGCCAGGGCGGGGTTTTGCGCCCCGCCCGCTCCTGCCTCATGGAGCGGACTCGTGTTGCCGATGCGTGGATGGGCCGCCCTCACAGCGCCTCGCGGCCGTGCGCTGCCGCGAAATCCGGCGCGGGTCCCACCGGCACGATGCCGGTGGGATTGATGGTCTGGTGGCTCTGGTAGTAGTGGCCCTTGATGTGTTGCATGTTCACGGTTGCCGCCACGCCGGGGAGCTGGAAGATCTCCCGCGTGAAGCCCCAGAGCGCCGGATAGTCGACGAGCCGGCGCCGGTTGCACTTGAAGTGGCCGTGGTAGACCTCGTCAAAGCGCACCAGCGTGGTGAACAGGCGGATATCGGCCTCGGTCACCTGCCTGCCCACGAGATAGCGCTGGCCTGACAGGCGCGCCTCCAGCCAGTCGAGGGTGTCGAATACGCCGGCGACCGCTTCGTCGTAGGCGGCCTGGCTGGTCGCGAAGCCCGCCTTGTAGACACCGTTGTTGACGCCGTCGTAGACCCGCGCGTTCACCGCATCGACTTCGGCGCGCAGATCCGCCGGAGAGTAGTCGCCGGGATTTGCGCCTGCGTCGTCGAACGCGCGGGTGAGCATCCGGATGATCTCGGACGATTCGTTGTTGACGATGGTGCGCCGCTGCTTGTCCCACAGGACCGGCACGGTCACGCGCCCGCTGTAGTCGGGCCGGGCGGCCGCGTAGACCTGATGCAGGAAGTCGGCGTGGTTCACGCTGTCGGCAACGACGCCCGGCCCCTGTGCAAAGGTCCAGCCGGCCTCGCGCATCAGCCAGTGGACGACCGACACCGGGATCATCTCCTCCAGCCCCTTCAGGCTGCGCACGACCAGGGTGCGGTGCGCCCAGGGGCAGGCGAGGCTGACATAGAGGTGATAACGGCCCGGCTCGGCCTTGAAGCCGCCCTCGCCGATGGGACCCGGCCGGCCGTCCGCCGTTACCCAGTTGCGGAACTGGCTTTCGCTGCGGATGAAGCGGCCACCGCTGGCGGCGGTGTCATACCACTGGTCGTGCCATTTGCCGTCGATCAGAAGTCCCATTCCCGGTGTCCTCGCAGAGGTGTCTTCCCATTCTGCCTGCGCGAGCGGATGCGCCTCCTCCTTGGGGCCGGGCACGCTGCCGCTGTCTCGTCCAGGCCACCGGCTACGGCGACCACATCGCGCTGATCGGCGTGCTGACCGGCTGGGAAGGAACCGTTTCCCACCGCACAGCCGATCCGCAAGCCGGGACGACTGGTCGGCATCGTGGTGGGCCACCGCCGCGACCAGGTCGGCCTGGTCCGTGCTGTGAAGAACTCCGGCATCAAGCCGGTCATCGATCGCGCTTCCCGCTGATGGAACTGGCCGATGCATTCCGGTCCCGGTGCGCATATGGCGGACAACTCAGGAAGCAGCGGAAGAACTCCGAGCATCGGCACCAAAGAAGTCCATTTCTGCGGATCGAGGCTGACCCGTGCATCGCCTGCTCGATGGCGACACCTGACGGGCCGACGGATCATGAGACACCGGGATTCCCGGTCCTCTGCTTCTGGTCGCAACGGAATACTGCATCGTCATCGCGATAGAACGTGCACCTTTTGG
>CAMLNE010000019.1 GCA_946481265.1 uncultured Panacagrimonas sp.
TCCTCAAGCCGAACATCTCCACCATCGTCGGCAAGCTCTACGGCCGCAACGATCCGCGGCGCGATGCCGGATTCACGCTGTTCTACGCCGGCATCAATCTCGGCGCGCTGTTCGCGAGCCTGATCTGCGCCTGGCTGGGCGAGACCTACGGCTGGCGCTACGGTTTCGGCGTGGCCGGCATCGGCATGGTGATCGGCCTGCTGGTGTTCCTGCGCGGGCAGCGCCATCTGCACGGGCATGCCGAGCCGCGCGAACCCCAACGCCTGGCCCAGCGTCGTGCGGGCCTGAGGCTGGAGCACCGGATCTACCTGGGCGCGGGCCTGGGCGTGCTCCTGATCTGGCAGCTGCTGCAGCGGACCTGGACCGTGCACGGAGCGATGCACCTGGTCGCCGCGGTCTTCCTGACGTGGTTCGCCTGGTTCCTGGTCACGCAGTGCAGCGCGCGTGAACGCGGCCAGATGCTCGCGCTGATGGGGCTGATCCTCTGCTGCCTGGTGTTCTTCACGCTCTACGAGCAGACCTACGGTTCCTGGGTCGCCTTCAGCGATCGGCTGCTGGACAAGAACCTGCTCGGTTTCGAAATGACCGCGGGCTCGCTGACCTTTCTGGGCGCCGCCTTCATCGTGCTGCTGTCACCGCTGTTCGCCTGGCTGTGGCCCTGGCTTGCACGACGCGGACTGAACCCGGGCAAGCCCATCAAGAGCGCGCTGGGCCTGGCCTTTGGTGGCCTGGCCTTCCTGCCGTTGCTGGCGGCGGCGAACGGCGTGGGCGAGGGCATGCTGGCCAGCGTGTGGTGGCTGGTGCTCGCCTACCTGGTGCTGGAGATCGGCGAGATCCTGCTGTCGCCGATCGGCCTGTCCGCCGTCACCGAGCTGTCGGTTGCGCGCGTGGTGAGCCTGATGATGGGCGCCTGGTTCCTTGCCACTGCCTACTCGGAGGTACTCGCCGCCCAGTTCGGCAAGCTCGCCGCCATCGAGATCCCGCAGGACGGCACGCTCGACCTGCTTGATGCGGCGGGCAGGTACGCCGAGCTGTTCCAGCTCATGGCCGGTGTCGGGCTCGGTGCCGCGGTCGTCGCCCTGCTTGCCGCGCCGCTGATCCAGCGCGGCATGCACGGGGTGAAGTGAGTCCGGCGTTCAGCTGCGGGCGCTGAACCGGATGCGCCGTGCAAGCGCGACGGCGAGCAGCAGCAGGGCTCCGCCGAAGGCGCCGCCGCCACCGCCACCATCATCGTCATCGACGAAGGTGGGATCGTCGCTGGCCGTGGCTCCGGCGTCCTTGCCGGGCACGACACCGTCCGTTCTTGTCGGATCCAGAAACTGCCTGAATCTGGGCTCACCTGCCCACGCAGTCTCGAGACGACCGAAGTAGTCGGTGCCGCCGCGGTTGCTGCAGGACGCCTCCCCGCCGGACAGGACGCCGATGACATGGCGATTGCTGTTCCACAATCCGCCACCCGAGGATCCGGCCTCCGTGGTGCCCTGGCTCCACGTAACGCGGTAGGCGTCGACGATGAAGCTGTCGTCCGGTGTAGTCCCGATCTGTTGTCCGTTCACCTGGCTCGGCGCGCTTTCGTAGACGCTGATCCGCTTTTCGTCGTACACCCGCCCGTCATCTACACCTCCCTGGGGATGATGAATTGCGCGACCGGACTGTGTGATGGAGCCGCGGGCGTCGTAGCCCGAGAAAAATGCGTTGAACGAGCCCGGGATCCGGTCTTCGAGCTCGATCAGCGTGTGGTCGGAGCGGCTGTGACTGGCGCGTAGCACCGTGCCGATCAGGTTCTGCGAGAGGGTTCCGTTCGGCGAACCGCCGCAGGGCCGGGTCTCGTAGTTGAAATACACCGTCACACCCTGGTCGTTCGACGTGGTGATGCCGCAATGATTCGCCGTCAGGATGAAACCACGGTCGTCCTGCGCGCTGTTGTTGATCAGCTGACCGGAACACAGGGAAACCGTTGCGCCGGAGAGCGGAATGGTCAGCAACACGGCGGACCTGATCGGACCCTCCCACCCGCTGCCGGCCGCACATGCGACATCGATGTTGCAGCCTCCGGACTTCGGCGAGACGCGGTCCGAGCGTAGGCCGTGGCTGAAGGTGGCCACGTGAATGTCGACATCGTCGCGCGTCGCCGCTGGAGTGCGAATCTCGACCAGGGCCTCGTTGCCCGGCACGAGCGCGGTCCAGAGGCCGCCGTCGGACGATCGGTCGCGGCGAGTGTAGGGCCCCTGAACGACGCTGCCGGCAACGTCGGAGAAGCGCAGTTCCGCACCTTGCGGCAACTCGAAACGGTCGAATTCCGCGATAAGCAGCGTGGCTTCCGCCGAATAGACGCGCATGCGCCACACGGCGGTATCGCCATCCTGGCTCCAGGCCCCGTCACCGAGCCCGAGCGGCATTGGCACCGTGATCGCCAGGCGGACGGGTCCATGTGGCGGCGGCTCGGGGAGCGCGGCACGGACGCGTTCGAGGTCCACCGGGGAAAGCATGTGCAACGGCACCGCATCGAGTTCTCGCGAACCCAGCGGCGCGGCGCTCGATGAGAACGTCGGCAGCAACGCCGCCAGGCACAGTGAAACGAAGACAAGACGGCGCATGAAAGACCCCAGGCTCCTGGCGAGTGAATATAGGCGAGTGCCTGCGCGGACAGGCCGCCGACGATCAGGACATGCCGACCGTCTGCCATCCGGACCGGCGCCCTGCCGCGCCCGGCAGGGATTCAGTGAGCTGCGGGCTCCGGCACCACCGCCGCCTGCACCAGCAGCGCATCGATCTGCTCCAGGTCGTCTGCGCCCAGCGTGCCGGCCGCGGCCTTGAGACGCAGGATCGCCAGCAGGTAGTCATGGCGCGCGCGGGCATGGTCGCGCTGCGCGCTGTAGAGCGCGCTCTGCGCATTGAGCACGTCCACCGCGGTGCGCGTGCCGACCTCCAGTCCGGTCTGGCTGGCGTCCAGCGCGGTGGTGCTCGACAACACCGCCTGCCTGAGCGCCTTGACCCGCGCCACGCCCGCCTGCACGGCGAGCCAGGCATCACGGGTGCCACGCTCCACCGCGCGCAGCGTGCCTTCGCGCCGGGCTTCGAACTGCTCGCGCGTGGCCTGCGCCTCGCTCACGCGCGACCGCGTGGCCAGGCCGGCGAAGATCGGCACGCGCAGCTGCAGGCCGAGTGTCTCGGTATCGAGCTCGCCGGTGAAACGGGCGCCCTCCGCGTCGGCCTCCTGGTACTGGGCCTGCGCGCCGAGTGTGGGCAGGTGTCCGGCGCGCGCCACGGCGACACCCTTGCGCGCGATGTCGGCCTGCAGGCCCGCCATGATCAGGTCGAGGTTGCCGTCGCGTGCGCTGGCCAGCCAGGGCTCGACCGCCGCCGGCTCGGGCAGGCGCAGCGGAATCTCCGCCTGCAGCGGCGCGGTGGCGAACGTCCCGGTGCCGGTGATTTCGCGCAGGGCCTCGCGCGCCGACGACAACTGCTGTTCGAAGGCGATCTCCTGGGCCACGGTCAGGTCGTAGCGTGCCTGCGCCTCCTGCACATCGGTGATCGCGGACAGGCCGACCTCGAAACGCTGCTGCGCCTGGTCGAGCTGGCGCGCGAGCGCGGATTTCTCGGCGCGTGCAAAGCGCAGGTTGTCGTCCGCCGACAGCACGCCGAAGTAGACCTCGGTGGTGCGCAGCACCAGGGCCTGTTCGGCTGCGCGGTATTGCGCCTGGGCCAGCGCGACGCGATCGCCCGCCTGGTCGTAACGCTGGAACGCGGCCCAGTCGAACAGGGTCTGGTCGAGGGTCACGGTCAGCGCCTTGAGCGTGCTGTCGCGATCCACCGGCGACTCCGGACCGCCGCCGAAGCCCTCGGTGCCTTCCTCGTGCTGGTCCTGGTAGCCATAGCTGCCGTTGATCTGCGGCAGCAGCGCGGCGCGCGCCTGCGGCCGTGCCTGCAGCGCGGCGTCGCGGGCATGGCGTGCTTCCTGGAACTGCATGTCCTGCTCCAGGGCCTGTTCATAGACGCGGCGCAGGTCATTGGCGCCGGCCGTTGCGCTGAGCGCACCCAGCGCAACGGTCCACAGCGTGCCTCGCAGGATGCGCATGAGGCCCTTGTCGTTTGCCGCGGGTGCGTGGGGCAGGGGCGTACGCATGGGGAATCTGCTGGCAGTAGAGAAATTAGTGTACCGAGTAGTTCTGTTATTGCGATAGGCGAGGCCGTGCGCCCGCGTACCATAGCCATGAACGACAAGACTGGGCCGATGGACGCCAATAGTCCGAGCCTTTGCCATCCACGCCATGCCCGACGATTTCTATCTCGCCTCGCGTTCCCCGCGTCGCGTCCAGTTGCTTCGCGAAGCCGGCTACCGGTTCGAATGTCGACCTTCGGACGTCGTCGAGCGGGTCGCACCCGGCGAGCCGGCGCGTGACTACGCCCGCCGGCTGGCGCTGGCCAAGGCCGAGGCGGTGCGGACCGCGGCCGCGTCGGGGCCGGACCTGCCGGTGCTCGGCGCCGATACCGATGTTTCGATCGACGGCCACATCCTGGGCAAGCCGCGCGATCGCGAGGAGGCGCTGGACATGCTGATGCGCCTGTCCGACCGCGCCCACCAGGTGCATACGGCGATCGCGGTCTGCCACGGCCAGCACCACGCGATCGACAGCACCTGCACCGAGGTCGTGTTCGGCCACATCAGCCGCGAGGAGGCGCAGGCCTACTGGGACAGCGGCGAGCCGGCGGACAAGGCCGGCGCCTACGCCATCCAGGGCATCGCCGGACGCTGGGTCCGCGAGATCCGCGGTAGCTACGGCGGCGTGGTCGGTCTGCCGGTGTACGAGACGATGCAGCTGCTGCGCCGCTTCGGGATCGAACCGGGAATGCCGCGATGAATACCGGCCGGTTCGGGATCGGGCGGACCGGCGCGCGGGCGGCGCTTCGCGGGAGGCCCGCGTGAGCACCGAGATCCTGGTCAACATCGGGCAGCAGGAAACCCGCGTGGCCCTGGTCGAGGGCGGTGCCGCGCAGGAGGTCTACATCCAGCGCGCCTCGCGCCACGGCCTGGTCGGCAACATCTACAAGGGCACGGTGCAGCGCGTGCTGCCGGGCATGCAGGCCGCCTTCATCGAGATCGGGCTGGAGCGGACCGCCTTCCTGCACGTGGCCGACATGCTGGCCCTGCCACCGGTCAACGGGCACGGCGAGGTGGAGACGCGCGTGGACTCGCCGCGTCAGCTGCCGCCGATCCAGACCCTGCTGCACGAGGGGCGCGAGGTGCTGGTGCAGGTGCTCAAGGACCCGCTGGGCAGCAAGGGGGCGCGCCTGACCACCCTGCTGTCGGTGCCCTCGCGCTACCTCGTGCTGCTGCCCTACGAGCCGCATTGCGGCGCATCGGCGCGCATCGAGGACGAGGCCGAGCGCCAGCGCCTCAAGCAGGTGGTGGCCAAGATCGCCGGCGACCTGGCGCCGCGCTTCGGGGTGATCGCGCGCACCGCCGCCGAAGGGCAGGACGAGGAGCGCCTGGCCGCCGACCTGCGCTTCCTGCTGCGCCTGTGGACGGCGATCAGCGAGCAGGCCCGCGTGGCGGGTCCGCGCAGCATGGTCCACGGCGATCTGCCGCTGTCGATGCGCATCCTGCGCGACCTGCTGGGCACCGACGTCGAGCGCGTACGCATCGACAACGCCGAGGAGTTCAAGCGCGTGCAGCAGTTCGCGCGCGTGTTCGTGCCCGGCGCCGCCGAGCGCATCGAACTCTACGAGGGCGCGGCGCCGATCTTCGACCTGTACGGGGTCGAGGACGATATCGACCGTGCATTGGGGCGCAAGGTGGACCTGAAGTCGGGCGGTCACCTGGTGATCGACCAGACCGAGGCGATGACCACGGTCGACGTCAACACCGGCGCCTTCACCGGACACCGCAATCTCGAGGAGACCATCCTCAAGACCAATCTGGAGGCGGCGCAGGCGATCGCGCGGCAGCTGCGCCTGCGCAACCTCGGCGGCATCATCGTGCTGGACTTCATCGACATGCGGAACACCGACCATCGCGTGCAGGTGATGCGCGCGCTGGAGAAGGAGCTCAAGCGCGATCCGGCGCGCACGCACGTCTACGATTTTTCGCCGCTGGGCCTGGTCGAGATGACGCGCAAGCGCTCACGCGAGTCGCTGGGTCACATCCTGTGCATGCCCTGTCCGACCTGCGACGGTCGTGGCAGCATCAAGACCGTGGAGACCCTGTGCCACGACATCGTGCGCGAGGTCAGCCGCGCGGCGCGGCAGTTCGAGGCGCGGCAGTTCCTGGTGCTGGCGGCGCCGCAGGTCGTGCAGCGCCTGACCGAGGACGCGGCCATGGGTCTGGCCGAACTGGAGGCCGCGCTCAATCGGCCGATCCGCCTGCAGTCCGAGTCCACCTACCATCCCGAGAGTTTCGACGTCGTCCCGCTCTGAGTTCTCAACGTTCCCGCCGGTACGGTGAAGTGCGGGGCGCGGCGCAGGGTGCGCGCCGCACCGCGTGCCGCTGATGCCCTCCACGGGCCCCCGTAGACTGCGCCACCAATGACGTCCTTCTTCGCCCGCTCCGGCTGCATCTCTGTTCGCGACCTGTCTCCATGGAACGCATAAGGCGTCGCTGGTGGACCGCGGCGGTCACCCTGGTGGCGCTGGTCCTGGTGGGCGGCGCCGTCCTCACGGGGCTGTTCCAGCTGGTGATGCTGATCGCGCCGGGCTATCGCGAGAACCTGGCGGATTACGTCTCGCACGTCGCCGGCCAGCCGGTGGAGATCGGCGGCGTGGGCCTGGGCTGGCGCGGCCTGGCACCGCGGCTGGAGCTGACCGACATCACGCTCTACGGACAGGACGAACGCTCGCCCGCACTGTCGGCGCAGCGCCTGCGCCTGGGCTTCGGCGCGGCCCGCCTGCTGCGCGGTGACACCACGCCCAACCGTGTCGAACTGTCCGGTGTCGAGTTGTTCGCGCAGATCGACGGGCAGGGCCGCTTCAGCCTGCGCGGACTGGACACCTCGGGCATGCCGGCGCGCGGCACGCAGGACTGGCTGCGCCAGCTCGGCCGGTTCCAGAACGTGCGGCTGAGCCGCTGCGAGCTCAAGCTGGACGACGCGCGCCTGCACGGCGTCAAGCCGACATTCCGCCTGATCGATGCGGAGATCTCCTTCGTCGATGGCCACGGCGAGGCCAGCGCCAAGCTGAGCCTGCCGCCGGCGATGGGTTCGAGCGTGCAGTTCGTCGCGCGGATGCAGGGTGACCTCGAGCGAGCCGAGACCTGGAACGGACGCTGGACGCTCGACGTCGAGCAGCTCGCCTCGCTTCCCTGGATCGACGCGCTGCTGGCCGAGGGGGCGACGGTGCGGTTCGGCGACACCGAGATGAAGGTCGAGGGCCGGCTCGAGCAGGGCCAGCCTGGCGCCATCGACCTGCGCCTGGACGCCGCGGCGGTACTCGGGCATCACCAGGCGCACTCGGCCGGTCTGCGCGACATCGGCCTGGTCGCGCGGCTGGCGCCGCAGGCTGCGGGCTGGATGCTGGACATCGGTCGTCTCGAGGTGACCGGCGCGCAGGGACCCTGGCCGGTCACGCAGGCGCGCGTGCTCTACCGCCGCGAGCCGGCGGCGGACCCGGCCGGGCGGGAGCGCGGGCCGCCGCACGTGGAAGCCGAGGCGTCCTACCTGAACCTGGCCGACCTCGCGCCCTG
The DNA here is from genome assembly GCA_946481265.1 of uncultured Panacagrimonas sp. Next base: position 7,679 of record CAMLNE010000019.1, read on the forward strand.
GCTGGCGCTGCTGCCGGACGAGGGCCTGGGCGCCGAGGCGGGACGCCTGCGCGGCCTGTCGGGTGCGGTTCGCCGCCTGATCCTGCGCTGGGACGGCGGGCGCGACACCGCCACGGCGCGCTACAGCCTGCGCGCCGATCTCGACGAGCTGGCGCTTGCGCCCGGCGAGCAGACGCCCGGCTTCGAAGGACTGTCGGGCGAGTTCTCGGCCTCGGAGAACGGTGGCCGCCTGGGCCTGCGCGATACCCCGTTCGGCCTGGACTTCCCCCGGGTGTTCGCCCACACCGTGGGCTTCGAGAGTGTCTCCGGCGACCTGGCATGGACGCGCACCGGCGAGGGCTGGGACGTGCAGATGCCGAAGTTCGGCTGGCAGCTCGACGGCAGCCGCGGCGAGGGCACGATGCGCCTGTTCGTGCCGCGCGGCAGCGAGGGCTCGCCGCGGCTCAAGCTCGACGCGCGCTTCTCGGCCATCGACGTGACGCGCTTGAAGTCCTACGCGCCGGCGTTCTGGCCGGACAACCTGCGCGAATGGCTGCGGCGTGCGGTGGTTGCAGGCCGCGCGCCGGCCGCGCGCCTGCGCATCGACGGCGCGCTCGCCGACTTTCCCTTCGTCGACAAGCCCGGAACCTTCGCGCTCGACGTCGATGCCGCCGACGCCACGCTGGCCTTCGCACCGGACTGGCCGCCGGTGGAGAAGCTGTCCGCCCACCTCGAGTTTCGCGGCAACAGCCTGAGCATCCGCGGTGAGTCCGGCAGCGTGATGGGCAATCGCGTCGAACGGGTGCTGGCGCGGATCCCGGACCTGCACGAGGCGCAGCTGAACATCACCGGCGAAGTACAGGGCGACGCCGGTCGCTTCTACGATTTCCTGCGCGCCTCGCCGCTGGCGCCGAGACTGGCCGGGCTGCTGACGCGCACGAAAGCCAGCGGCGATTCGGTGGTGCAGGTCGAGCTCGACGTGCCGCTGCGCCACGCGCGCGAAACGCAGGTGAGCGGCGAGATCCAGCTGCGCGGCATCCAGCTCGCGGTGGAGGGTCTGCCCGAGCCGGTCACCGAGGTGCGCGGCCAGATGCGCTTCGACAACCACACGGCCAGCGCGCAGGACCTGACCGGGCAGTTGTTCGGCACCGCCGTCACCGCCTCGCTGGGCCAGGAGGAGGACCAGATCCTGCGCCTGCGCGGTGGGTTCGAGTTCGTGCCGCACCCGGCGGGTGCGGGCGCCAGCCGCCTGCTGCCGGTGTTCCTGCGCCAGGGCCTGGAGGGCGCCAGCCAGTGGCAGGCAGTGGTCCCGCTCAGCGGTGCCGAAGTCGGGCGGGTGATCCTGAGCTCGAACCTGCAGGGCACCGCGGTGAAGTTGCCGCAGCCCATGCAGAAGCCGGCGGAGCAGATCTGGCCCACCCGCGTCGAGCTGTCCTCGGACAGCAGCTTCCCCCTGCGCGTGGCCGTCGAGGTGGAGGAGCGGCTGGGGGTCGACCTGGCGTTCCTGCGTGACGCTGGCGGAGCGCTGTTGCTGCAGCGCGGGCGGGTGCGCGCCGGGGCCGGGCCCAGTCCGCATGCGGGCGAGGACGGACTGTTCATCACCGGCACGGTGACCGACCTCGACCCGACGGCCTGGATCGCGGCGATCCGTGATGGAGGGCGCACCGGGCCGGGCGATGCGCCGCCACCCGCGGCGCCGGTGCTCAGCGCCGAGCTCAATGTCGGCACGCTGTGGCTTGGCGCGCAACGCATCGAGGGCCTGCGCCTGTCGCAGCAACCGGCGCCGGGTGGCTGGCTGACCCGACTGTCCGGCAACGGCGCGCAGGGGGAGCTCGGCTTTCGCAACGGTGCGGACGGCGGCCAGATCACCGGCCGTTTCCAGCGCGTGCAGTTCGCGCCGCGGCGGGTGCCCGACCCGGTCGCCAAGCGCAGCGAGGCCGATCGGACGACGGGCCGGTCCCGGCCCGCCGATCCCGGCGCCCTGCCGCTGCTCGACCTGGAGGTGGAGGACCTGCGCATCGGCGACGCCGAGCTGGGCCGCCTGGAATTCCGCACCCAGCGCATCGCCGACGGCCAGCGGATCGAGCAGCTGCGCACCGCCGGTCGCGGCGGCAAGGTCGACCTGCGCGGCGAGTGGCGGCGCGCCGCCGGGCGTTCATCGGCAGACCTGCAGTTCTCGGTCGAGAGCGATTCGATCGACGATCTGCTGCAGGGCTTCGGCTACGCGCCCAGCCTCACCGCCAGGCGCAGCCGCGTGCGCGGCGCGTTGAGCTGGCCGGTGCTCGCGCCGGGCGCCGTGGACGGCATCAGCCTGGTGAGCGGCGAGGGCTACCTGGATATGGACATCGAGAAAGGCGTCCTGCGCGCGGTGGAACCCGGCGCCGGCCGTGTCCTGGGCCTGATCAACTTCTGGGCGCTGCCACGGCGCCTGTCGCTGGACTTTGGCGACGTGCTGTCGGAGGGTTTGGCCTTCGACGAGATCAAGGGCCGGTTCGACATGGGACAGGGCAACGCCACCACCGAGGACCTGGATATCGAGGCGCCGTCGCTGAAGATGGAGGTGCGCGGTCGCGTCGGCCTGGTCGCACGCGACTACGACCAGCGCGTGAGCGTCTACCCGGACGTCTCGGCCGGCGTGACCCTGGGCGCGCTGCTGATCGGCGGCCCGGCCGCCGGCGTGCTCGCCCTGATCGCGCAGCAGGTGCTCGATCAGCCGCTTGACCAGGTCGGGCAGCTCAGCTACCGGCTCACCGGGAACTGGGACGATCCGAAGGTGGTGCGCGAGGACAGCGGCCTGCTGCCCGGCGGCGTGCCGCCGTCGCCGGCCGATGCCCGGCCGTCGTCCACGACGGTGATGCCATGAGCGCGATCGCCGCCCTGCAGATGAACTCCGGCGACGATGTCGCCGCCAACCTCGACACCGCCGAGCGCCTGGTCGAGTCGGCCGCCGCCAGTGGCGCGGTGCTGGCGGCATTGCCGGAGAACTTCGCCTTCATGGGCGCGCACGAGGCGGCCAAGCTCGCGCATGCCGAGGCCGATGGCCAGGGACCGATCCAGGATCGCATCGCGGCCTGTGCCCAGCGTCACGGCATCTGGATCGTGGCCGGCACCGTCCCGCTGGCGGTGCCCGACGATCCGCAGCGGGTATACGCCGCCTGCCTGGTGTACGACCACCACGGCCAGCGCGTGGCGCGCTACGACAAGATCCACCTGTTCGACGTCGACGTGCAGGGCGCCGAGCGCAGCGAGCGCTACCAGGAATCGCGCAGCATTGCGCGCGGCCACTGGAACCCGGTGGTGATCGATACGCCGGCCGGCCGGCTGGGCCTGTCGGTGTGCTACGACCTGCGCTTCGCCGAGCTGTACCGCGCCCTGTCGGCGCAGGGCGCGCAGATCCTGTGCGTGCCGGCCGCCTTCACCGAGCGCACCGGCGAGGCGCACTGGGACGTGCTGCAGCGCGCGCGGGCGATCGAGAACCTGTGCTACGTGCTCGCGCCCGGGCAGTACGGCACGCATCCGGGTGGTCGCGGCACCTGGGGACATTCGATGGTGGTCGATCCCTGGGGCCGGGTGCTGGCCTGCGAGCCAAGGGGCGAGGCGGCCGTGCTGGGCCAGGTGGACCTGTCGAAGCAGGAGACCCTGCGCGCAAGCTTTCCCGCACTGAACCATCGTCGCCGGCCATAGCGGCGCGCGAGCCGCCTTCGTCGGCGGCGCTTCCCCGGGATTTGCTAGGGCGCGCGGTCTGCGAGTTCGCGCTGCAGGCGCTCCACCAGGCGCTCCTGGCGCTGCAGCGCCTCGGGCACCCGCGCGACCGCCGCCTCGAGCGTCGGCTCTGCGCTCAGACCCTCGATGCGTTCCCACAGCAGGCCCAGTTCGACCGCACCGACCAGGCGCGCGGTCGACTTCAGGCTATGGGCGGCACGCTTGAAGCCGGTCAGGTCGTGCTGCCGGGCGCCGGCCTCGAGCTGGGCGCGCTGGCCGGGCAGGTCCTGCGCCATGGCGTCGACAATCTCCACCACGCCCTCGTCGTCGTAGATGCGGCGCATCTCGGCCAGGGCCTGCGCGTCGAAGTCGTCCATCGCGATTCAGGGTTCGAGCCGCTCGACGATCCAGCCCTCGGCCTCGCGCCGGTAGCGCAGGCGATCGTGCAGGCGCCCACCGCGGCCCTGCCAGAACTCCACCGACTCCGGATGCAGCACGTAGCCGCCCCAGTGGTCCGGCAGGGGAACCGGCTGGCCCTGCAGGCGCTGTTCGTTGCTTGCCAGTCGCGCATCGAGTTCCTCGCGCGTGGCCACCACCCGGGACTGCCGGGACGTCAGTGCACCGAGCTGCGAGCTGCGCGGCCGTGTTTCGAAATAGCGCTGCGAGACTTCCCGCGACAGCTTGCGGACGCTGCCCTCGAAGCGCACCTGGCGTTCGAGCCGGTCCCACCAGAACGTCGCCGCCGCGAACGGGCGTGCCTCCAGCTCGCGACCCTTGCGCCCCTCGTAGCAGGTGTAGAAGCTCAGACCGGCATCGACCACGCCCTTGAACAGGACCACGCGCGCGGACGGTCGGCCGTCGGCGCCGACAGTGGCCAGGGTGAACGCGGTGGGATCGATCATGCCGGCGGCGCGCGCGGCGTCCAGCCAGGTCTCGAACTGGATGAGCGGAGCGGCAGCCAGGCTGCCTTCATCGAGCGGCGGATTGCGGTCGTATTGCATGCGCGGGAGTGTGCATCAGCCGCCCGCGGCGCGTCCTGCTGGCCCGCACCGACGCCGCTGGGCACAATCCTCGCGTGCCTCCCGCCAGCCCCCCTGTGCGCATGCCGACCGCGGACTCCGCGTTCCGATGGTTCATTGCATGGCTGTTGTGCGCCGCCGTCCTGGTCCTCGCCAGCACCCGCGTCGACGCCCACACCGATGCGGATGCCGCCAGCAGCGCCCTGGTGCTCAGCGACGAGGAAAAGGCCTGGCTGGCCGCGCACCCGGTGCTGCGCCTGGGCATCGATCCGGATTACGCCCCGATCGAGTACGTCGCCGAGAACGGCCGGTACCAGGGGCTGGTGGCGGACTACGTGGCGGCCGTCGCGCGGCGGTTGGGCGTGCGCATCGAGCCGCAGATCGGCCTGAACTGGCGCGAGAGCTACGCGCGCGGCCTGCGCGGCGAGATCGACCTGTTCGGTTCGATCGGCCGCACCGAGGAGCGCGATGAGCGGTTCCTGTTCACCCGGGCCTACGCGGAGATCAGCTCGGTGATCGTGGTGCGCACCACCAAGGTCGGCGTGCTCGAGGCCGAGGACCTGGCCGACACCCGGGTCGCGCTGGTCGAGGGCTATGCCGACAGCCGCCTGCTGATCGACCGCATTCCCAATCTCAAGGTGCGCTTCGCGCGCTCCAGCCGCGCCGCGCTGGAAAGCGTGGCCAGCGGCAAGGCGGATGCGGCGGTGGCACCGCTGCCGGTCGCCGCCTACCTGATCCAGAAACACGGGCTGGCCAACCTGAAGATCGCCGGCTCCAACCCGGTGCGCTCGGCCAGGCTGCAATTCATGGTGCCGCGATCCGAGCCGCTGCTGCGCGACCTGGTGGAGCGCGCGCTCGAGTCGATGACGCCGGAGGAGCACCGCCAGATCCAGGCGCACTGGTTCAACGTGAAGTACGAGATCGGCCTGGACCCGCGCACCGTCGTCCTGCGCAGCATCGCCGCGGCGGTGGTGGCGCTGCTGATCATCGCCGCGGTGACGTGGTGGGGTCTGCTGATGCGGCGCGAGGTGCTGCGGCGGCGGGCGGCGGAGACCGATGCGCGCGGCAGCGCCGAACGCCTCGCCGAGAGCCGCAGCCAGTTGCAGGAGGCCAACCGGCGGCTGCGCGAGATCACGGATTCCATCGTCGGCGCGGTGTTCCAGTTTCATCTCGACGTCGAGGGCCGGCTGCGCCTGGAGTTCATCAGCGGCCGCCTGCTCGATGAGCTGGGTGCTCCGGCCGAGGTGCTGGTCGGCTCGCTCGAAGGGCCCGGCTTCTCGATGCTCGAGCCCGACGATCGTGCCGCCGCGCGCGAATCGCTGATCGGCGCGCTGCGCACGCTGCAGCGCTGGGACCACGAGTTCCGCGTGAAGCTGGCGGATGGCAGCCGCCGCTGGCTGCGCGCGGAGTCGGTGCCGCGACAGGAGGCCGACGGGCGCGTGGTCGCCAGCGGCTACCTGTCCGACGTCACCGAGCGCAGGGCCATGGAGGATGCGCTCGAGCAGGTGCGCGCCGACCTGACGCGCGCGCTGTCCACCACTTCGCTCCAGCTGCGCGCGGTGCTCGAAAACTCGCCCGCCGCGATCTGGGCGCGCGACCTCAAGGGCAACTTCCAGTTCGTCAACGAGTCGTTCCGGCGCATGTTCGAGCTGCCGCCCGGCGAGCTGAATGGCCGCCCGGTGTCCGACCTGCTGCCGCCATCGGCGCTGGCCACCTTCGATGCCATCGACCGCCAGGTGCTGGAGACGCGCCGCAGCACCAGCTTCGTGGAGGCGATCCAGCGCCCCGGCGGTGCGCGCCACCTGCTGGTCGTGAAATTCCCATTGATCGACGAGCGCGGCGTGATCGCCATCGGCGGCACCGGCATCGACACCACCGAGCAGATCCGCCTGCAGGAGGAACTGCGCCGGCTCAACGCCACGCTCGAGCAGCGCGTGGAGAACCGCACGCGCGAACTGCGCGAGACGCTCGACGAACTGGCGCGAGCGCGCGAGGCCGCGGAGGCCGCATCGCGCGCCAAGGGCGAGTTCCTCGCCAACATGAGCCACGAGATCCGCACGCCGATGAACGCCATCCTCGGCCTGTCGCACCTGGCGCTGAAGACCGACCTGAGCGTGCGCCAGCGCGACTACCTGGTGAAGATCGGCAACGCCGGCCAGTCGCTGCTGGGCCTGATCAACGACATCCTCGACTTCTCCAAGATCGAGGCCGGCAAGCTGGTGATCGAACGCATCGAGTTCGACCTGAACACCGTGCTCGACAACCTCGCCACGGTGGTCGGCGTCAGGGCGATCGAGAAGGGCCTGGAGTTCTCGATCGACCGCCCGCCGGATCCGCCGTTCCTGGTCGGTGACCCGCTGCGGCTCGGCCAGGTGCTGGTCAACCTGGTCAACAACGCGGTCAAGTTCACCGCGCAGGGCGAGGTGGCGGTGCGCGTCGAGTTCGAAGCGCGCAACGAGCGGGACGGCGTGCTGCACGTGCAGGTGCGCGACACCGGCATCGGCCTGGATCCCGAGCAGCAGAGCCGCCTGTTCCGCTCCTTCGAACAGGCCGATGCCTCGATCACGCGCCGGCACGGTGGCACCGGCCTCGGGCTGGCCATCAGCAAGCAGCTGATGGACCTGATGGGCGGCCAGATCGGCGTGAAGAGCGAACTGGGGCAGGGCAGCGTGTTCTGGTTCGACCTGCCGCTCGGCCACGCCGGCGTGCACGGCGCACGTGTCCATCCCGAGGTCCTTCGCGACCTGCGCGTCCTGGTGGTGGACGACCATCCCACCGCACGCGAAGTCGTGTGCCGTTACCTGGGAGCCTTCGGCCTGGCCCATGAGCAGGCCGCCGATGCCGCTGCCGCACTGGAGGCGATCGCGCACGCGGATCCGCCGTTCGGCCTGGTGCTGCTGGACTGGAAGATGCCGGGAATGGACGGCCTGTCCTGCGCGCGCGAGATCCGGCGCCGCGCACGATCGCGGGGTGGGCCGCGCATCATCGTGCTGTCGGCCTACGGGCGCGAGGAACTGCTGGAGCAGTTCGGTGGCGAGCTGTTCGACGGCTTCCTGCTCAAGCCGGTCAATCCCACCCTGCTCTACGAGGCGATCCTGTCCGCGTTCGGCGAGTCGCCGGGCCTGCCGCTGGCCGGGCCCGGCCGGGCCGAGGCGCGCGCCGCCCAGGGCCTGCAGGGTCTGTCGGTGCTGCTGGTCGAAGACCACCCCGTCAACCAGCAGATCGCGCGCGAGATCCTGGAGGGTGCCGGCATCCGGGTCCGCGTCGCCGGCAACGGCCAGGAGGCGCTGCAACGCCTCGAGGGCGAACGCTTCGACCTGGTGCTGATGGACATGCAGATGCCGGTGATGGACGGCCTGGAGGCGACACGGCGCCTGCGCGCCGATCCGCGCCATGCCGACCTGCCGGTGATCGCGATGACCGCCAACGCGATGCAGCAGGATCGCGAGGCCTGCCTGGCTGCGGGCATGAACCAGCACGTGGCCAAGCCGGTCGATGTCGTCGAGATCTTCGACGCGATCCGGCGCTGGAGCGGGCGCGGGCAGGTGGCCGACGAGGATGCGGAGGAACCGACCGAGGTGCTGCATCCGCAAACGGTCGACCTGGCCAAGCTGCCGGCCATCGAGGTGCTTGACGCGCGCACCGGCCTGCGCCGCACGCAGGGCGACCTGGCGCGCTATCGGCGCTTGCTCGAGATGTTCGTGCACACCGATGCCGACGTGGTGTCGCGCATCGAGGCGGCGCTCGAGGCGGGTGATCGCGTCGCCGCCTGTCGCCATGCGCATTCGCTCAAGGGGGTCGCGGCCACCGTCGGCGCCGACGAGCTGGCGGCGGTGGCCGGCACGGTGGAGGAGTACCTGCGGCAGGCCGGTGATCCGCATCCGGCGCTCGAACAGCTCGAGACCGCTGTGGCGGCGCTGCTCGTCCCGCTGCGCGAATGGCTCGAGGTCCATCCCGGATCGGCCGCCCCGGCTGCCGAGGGCGGCGAGGCGCTGCACCGCCTGCTCGAGCGTCTCGGGCGGCAGCTCGACCGCGATGACACCGCCGCGGGCGACACGCTGGCGACCCTCGACGGCGCGCTTGCGGGTCATCCGGCACGCCGCTGCCTGCAGGGGCTGCACCAGGCCGTGGCCGAGTACGATTTCGCGGCCGCCAAGATCGCCCTGCAGGCGCTGGTCGAGGCGCTGGAGGAGCCGCAAGGCGCGTAGCGCCGCGGGCGCGGCGGCGCGTGGCGTCTTGGTGTAAGAAAGGGGCAGCGGGTTCCGCTGCGGGCCGATACCGGATGGACGGCGCCGCGGCGACGCATCCCGGGACGGATGCGCAGCGGCATCGGATTGCCGCACGCTGCCGGACCGCATCGGGTCGGGAGACAGAAGGGGTGAATGGACGTGGATGACCAAAGGGAACGCGACCGGGCGTCGATCCTGGTGGTGGACGACATCCCCGCCAACATCGAGGTGCTGTCCGGCATCCTGCGCGCCGAGTACACGGTGCGCGCGGCGACGAGCGGTTCGCGCGCGCTTGCGATCGCCGCCAGCGACTCGCCGCCGGACCTGATCCTGCTCGACATCATGATGCCGGACCTGGACGGCCTGACCGTGTGCCGCCGGCTCAAGGCCGACCTGCGCACGCGGCGCATCCCGGTGATCTTCGTCACCGCCATGAGCGAGATCGACGACGAGACCACAGGCTTCGAGGCGGGTTGCGTGGACTACGTGACCAAGCCGGTGAGCCCGTCGATCGTGCTGGCCCGCGTCGCCACCCACCTGGACCTGGCCCAGCAGAGTCGTGCACTGGAGCGACAGGTGCGGGTGCGCACCGCCGAACTCGAGCGCACCCGGCTGGCGGTGATCCGCTGCCTGGGCAAGGCCGCCGAATTCAAGGACGACAACACCGGCCTGCACGTCGTGCGCATGAGCCAGTATTCGCGTGCGCTCGGCCTGGCGGTGGGCATGAGCGAGGTGGACGCCGACCTGCTGATGCTGGCCTCGCCGATGCACGACGTCGGCAAGATCGGCGTGCCGGACAGCATCCTCAAGAAGCCCGGCAAGCTCACGCCCGAGGAATGGGTCCAGATGCAGCTGCACGTCGAATACGGCGGCATGATCCTCGGCGAGCAGGATTCCGAACTGCTGCAGATGGCCAAGGTCATTGCCCTGACCCACCACGAGAAATGGGACGGCTCGGGCTACCCGGCCGGCCTGCGCGGCGAGGACATTCCGCTGGTGGGCCGCATCACCGCGCTGACCGATGTGTTCGACGCGCTGACCAGCGTGCGGCCGTACAAGCACGCCTGGACGCTCGAGGACGCGGCGGATTTCATCCGGCGCGAGCGCGGCAGGCACTTCGATCCACTGCTGGTCGACAAGCTGCCGGTGGTGCTGCCCGAATTCGAGCGCATCAAGACCTTCTACGCCGACCAGGCCGCAAGCGCGGGATAGCCCGAGGGAAATCCGGGAGATCGACCGGTTCCCGGTTGTGCGATCGCGGGGTCTGGTTCGCGCTACTTGGGATTCCGTCCGCCCTCCGTAGAATGCCGGGTCCGATCCCTCATTCGAGCCCCCCGCCATGTCGACGTTCCGCGCCATCCGCGTCCACCAGGTCGAGAAGACCTTCCAGTCGAAGTTCGAGGACCTCACGATCGAGGACCTCACGCCGGGCGAGGTCATCATCCGCGTCGCCTACTCCTGCCTCAACTTCAAGGACGCGCTGGCCGTTACCGGCAAGAGCCGCATCATGCGCGCGATGCCGCGCGTGGCCGGCATCGACCTGTCGGGCACGGTGGAGTCGAGCAGTGACGCCGCCTACAAGAAGGGCGACGAGGTGCTGGTCACCGGCTGCAACCTCGGCGAACTGCTCGACGGCGGGCTGGCGCAGATGGCGCGCGTGCCGGCCTCCGCGGTGGTGCCGCTGCCCAAGGGCCTGAGCCTGTACGAGGCGATGGCGCTGGGCACCGCCGGCTTCACCGCCGGCCTGGGCGTCAAGCGCATGCTGGAGAACCACCAGGCGCCGGAGCTCGGGCCGATCGTCGTGACCGGTCCCACCGGCGGCGTCGGCTCGATCGCGATCCAGCTCTTCAAGCGCTGCGGCTTCGAGGTGATCGCGCTGACCGGCAAGAAGGCCGCTGCCGAGGACTACCTGCGCAAGCTCGGCGCCGACCAGGTCGAGGACCGCACCACGCTCGACCTCGGCAAGAAGCCGCTCGAGGCCGCGCGCTTCGGCGGCGCGCTCGACAATCTGGGCGGCGAGACCCTGGCCGGCCTGACCCGCAACATCCGCCAGTGGGGCACGATCGCGAGCATCGGCCTGGCACAGAGCCATGAGCTGAACACGACGGTGATGCCCTTCATCCTGCGCGGCGTCTCGCTGCTCGGCATCAACTCGGTCGAAGTGCCGCGCGACTGGCGCCTCGATGTCTGGAACAAGCTCGCGGGGGACTGGAAGCCGAAGAACCTTGCCGACATCGTGCGCCGCACGATCACGCTCGACGAGGTTCCCGCCGCCTGCGCCGAATTGATGGCGAGCAGCGTGCAGGGCCGCTACGTGGTGAAGATCGGCGGATAGGGCTGCTGGGCGGGCTGCCCAGCAGGAGCGGCAGCAACCCGCAGATGCGCTGAAGAAGCGTAGCCGGAGAAGTCAGCCCGGGCGGGGCCCGGCGCAGGCGTCGCAGCGCCCCGGTGGCGCCCGGGTCCCGGGCGCCATCCTCGCGCAGCAGGTCGAGCGCAGCAGTCGACTCAGCGGTTCACTGGCGCGCCACGGTGGTGCTCTGCTCCAACCCGGCCGCGTCCGTTGCCTCCTGCTCCGGCGCGGACTCCGGCCAGCGGGGTGTATCGGGATCGCCGGCGCTCTCGCTGCTCACCGGCAGGGCGAACGCGAAGGTGGTGCCGCGGCCATCCTCGTTGGCCTGGGCCCAGATGCGGCCGCGGTGACGCTCGACGATGCGCTTGCACACGGCCAGGCCGATGCCGGTGCCCGGATACTGTTCCTGGGAATGCAGGCGCCGGAAGATCTGGAACACGTCGGCCGCCTTCTCGGGCTCGATGCCGATGCCATTGTCGCGCACCGAGACCACCCACTCGCTGCCCGAGCGGCGCCCCGAGATCATGATGCTCAGCGGCTCGTCGCTGTGGAACTTGAGCGCGTTGCCGACCAGGTTCTGGAACAGCTGGGTGAGCTGCTGGCTGTCACCCTGGACGGTGGGCAGGTCGCCGATGAGGAACTCGACGCCCAGCTCCTGCACCGCGGTCTGCAGCAGCGACAGGGCGGCATCCAGCGCGTCACGCAGGTGCACCGGCTGGAACGGACGGGGTTCATGCCCCAGGCGGGAATAGTCCAGCAGGTCCACGATCATGCGCTGCATGCGCGTGGCCGCCGCGCTGAGGAAGTCCAGGTATTCCTGCGCCTGCGTGTCGAGCTGGCTGCGGTAGCGCCGGGCGAGCAGGCCGGAGAACCCGCCGATCGCGCGCAGCGGCTCCTGCAGGTCATGCGAGGCGATGTAGGCGAACTGCTGCAGTTCCTGGTTGCTGCGTGCCAGCTCGGCGTTGGCGCGGCCCAGGTTCTCGTTGTTCACCTGCATGCTGAGCTGGGCGCGCTTGCGCTCGAGCAGGTTGCTCACCATCTCGCCAAACAGCTTGAGCAGCGAGGTGAGCTGCGTCGACCACTGCCTCGGGTTGTGCACCGCGTCGAAGCCAACGAAGCCGCGCACCCGCGAGCCGCCGTGCATCGGCACCAGCAGGATCGAGCGGATCGATTCGTCTTCCCACTCCTGGCGCTCGGCGGCGGCCTCCGGCGGCAGATCCTCCACCCGGTCCACCGACACCGCCTCGCCGCGCTGGATGCGCGACATGCACCAGGCATAGGCGCTGTTCGACAGATCCTGCAGGCGGTCGCGCTGCGGGGCAATGCCGCGGCCGCACCACTCGTGGGTGCAGCTCACCCTGTCGCGCGAATCGGAGAATTCGAAGATGTAGGCGCGGTCCACCTCGGCGAAGCGGCCGACCTCGGCCAGGGCATCGGTGATCGACTCGTCGGCCTCTTCCACCGGCACGCTGATGAAGCCGGTGGAAAGACGCGTCACCAGCGACTCGAAGCGCATGCGCCGGTCCAGCTCGGAAAGCGTGCGATGCCGCTCGGAGATGTCGAGCAGCAGGCCGCAGATCAGCGTGCGACCCGGCGCCGGCAGGTGGATGGCGCGCAGCTCGCAGGGAATGTCGCGGCCGTCCACGTGGCGTACCGTGAAGGGCACCTCGAGCTTCTCGCCGGCCAGGGCCCGCTGGATCAGGCTCTGTGCGTACTCCTGGGTGCTCATGCCCTCCTGCTCGGGCGGGGCAATCTGCATGGGTGACATGCCGATCAGGCGGCTGCGCGGATGCCCGGTGAGCTTGGAGAAGTTCTCGTTGGCGTCGGTGATCTGGAAGGTCTCGACATGGAACACCCACATGGCGTCGGGACCGTGCTCGGCGATCGCGCGCTGCTGCGCGATCACGTTCTGCAGCTCGGACAGGCGCTGGTTGACCGCATTGGCCATCTCGGCGAAAGGGCGCGAGATGCCATCGGGCCCGTTGCGCGCGGCGTTGCCCAGGCGCAGCGAATCCTCGCCGCTGGCCAGTTTCTGCACCGCCTGCTGCATCGCCGACAGGCGACGATCGAGCAGGTCGACGAACCAGGCACCCGCAGCGGCGACCAGCACCAGCGCGGCCAGAACATAGGGCAGGGCCCCCGGCATGTCCGTGAGCAGCCCGAGCTGGCCCAGGCCGAACACGGCGGTGGCCATCAGTACCGCGAACGCGAAGCTGTATTTGAGAGACACCGTGCTGCCTCGTTCTGCCGTCAGGGTCGATCGCGGCGCCGCATTGTCCGGCCGGCGCGCCGCAATTGCGATTCCTCGTCCGATCGGCGCGGGCCATTCTTACTACTGACGGTCGGTTCGCGCGATTCGTACCGTGCACCCGGCCGCGCCGCCGGCCGCCACATCCCGGAGTCTGCCCATGGCCTCGCACCGCGCTCGATCTCTCCTTGCACCGGCGCTGGCGGTCTGCCTGCTGCTCGCGGCATGCGGATCGGGCGATCCGATCCCGCTGGATGGCGACGGCCTGCTCGCAGATGGCGCGACCGTCGCACCCCGCACCTACCGCCTGTGCAACGCCGGCACGATCTCGCGCGACGCGCTGATCGCCTTCTTCGATGCGCGCGAGGGCGACACCATCTCGTTCTGTGCCGGCCGCTTCGACCTGCCCACCGGACTGATCCTCAACGGCACGCGAGGCATCACGATCAGGGCGCCGGCATCGACCAGACCTTCCTGTCGTTCAGGAACAGCGACAGCGCCGAGGGCATCAACGCCACCCATGCCGACGGCCTGATCATCGAGGGCCTGACCGTCGAGGACACGCCGGGCAACGGCATCCGCGTGTTCCGCTCGCAGCAGGTCGTGCTGCGCAACGTGCGCGCGCGCTGGCGCGACGCCGCCGGCCGCGACGAGACCCAGGCGGGCTACACGCCCAGCCCCGAGAACGGCGCCTACGGCCTCTACCCGGTCGAGTCGCGCCACGTGCTGCTGGAGAACTGCGAGGCGCACGGCGCCAGTGACGCCGGCATCTACGTCGGCCAGACCTCGGACGTGATCGTGCGCAACTGCTACGCCACCTTCAACGTGGCCGGCTTCGAGTTCGAGAACACCTTCCGCGCCGTCTTCGAGGACAACGTGGCGACGAAGAACACCGGTGGCTTCCTGGTGTTCGACCTGCCCGACCTGCGCCAGTACGGCGCCCGGAACGTGGTCCGACGCAACAAGGCCTACGCGAACAACACCGACAACTTCGCGCCGGTCGGCAACATCGTGG
>CAMLNE010000020.1 GCA_946481265.1 uncultured Panacagrimonas sp.
ACGTCGCGGCGACTGGCTGTTGACCGTGCAGATGGCGGCAGGCCCCGCCGGCGAGGCGCGGGGATGGATCGCCGCGGCGCCCCTGTTCGCTGCCCTGGCGCAGCGTTCGCGTCGCGCCCCGCCCGCCCCGCCGATGCTGCCGCGCACACGGCTGCTCAGCGACGTGGAGGCCAGCGACCTCGGTCGTGGCAGTCGAACGCTGTTCCTGCTCAGCGAGCAGTCGCCCGCGCAGAGCCTGGACTTCTACCGTGCCCACTACCGTGCGCAGGGCTTCCGGCCCCTCGCCGCGCGCAGCCTGGTCCGCGGCGCCGAGGGTGGCTCGATGGTGCTGGTGCGCGGCACCGAGCAGCTCGACCTCGCGGTCAGCCGCCACGCGGGTCGCAGCTACATCGCCATCGTGCAGGTCCAGCGGTGAAGGCGCGCGACTACACCGGCTGGGTGCTGATGCTGGCCGCCGCCGGATTCGGCGTCGCCGCCTTCTTCCTGGTCCGGCAGTACCTGGCCGCCGAGCAACTGCGCCTGCGCGAGGAGGCGCAGGCCGCGCAGGGACGGATGCTGCGCGTGGTGGTCGCCACGCAGGACCTGGACGCGGGCACCCTCGTCGACGGCCACAGCATGTCGGTGGGCGAGTTGCCGGCACGCCATGTGTCGGACCGCGCCGTGCGACCCGAGGCGTTCCCGCGTGTCGAGAACCGCGTGCTGGGCCGGCCGATGTCGGCGGGCGAGCCGCTGCTCGAGGACTTCATCTCCGGCGCGCAGGTGGCGCGCTTTTCCGACCTGCTCGCACCGGGCACGCGCGCCATCAGCCTGGAGGTCTCGGCGCTGGAGAGCCACGCCGGCCTGCTGTTGCCGGGCGACTACATCGACCTGTTCGTGCTGATGCCCGCCGAGGACGGGCGGCGCGACCGTCGGCTGCTCGGGCTGATCGAGCGGGTCAAGGTGCTCGCCGCGGGCGAGCAGCCGCTGCGTTCCGCCGAGCAGCCGTACCAGCCGCTCGAGCCCCAGGGCGGTGGCTACAGCCTGATCACCCTGGGGCTGCCCTGGGCGGATGCCGAACGCATGCTGCGCGCACGCCGCGTCGGCGAGGTGGTGTACCTGCTGCGCCCCGCCGCCGACACGCAGATGCGCTTCGCGTCCACCGGCGTGGCGCGCTTTGGCGACAGCCCGGTGGTCGCGGGCTACACCTACTACTCCGGCGCAGTGCCGCAGGGCCAGCGTCGCCCGCTTCGCGAAGCGGATGCGCCGGCGGCGTCGGCGGATCCCGACGCGGCGATCGACGTGCGCTTCGGGACGGATAGAGATGCCGGTCCGGAGGCGGACGCCGAATCCGGTTCCGAATCCGGTTCCGGATTCGATTCCGTGACCGGTGCGGGATCCGGCTTCGACGACGCGCCGCTGCCGCTGGAGATCCTGTTCACGCAGGTGCCGAAGACTGCGCCGCGATCACCGCCGGCGCCGGGATCCGGCGCGATGTCCTCGACGCCAGGCCTCGAGGGGACGCCGTGAACCGGCACCGACGCCAGCCCGGCGCCAT
This sequence comes from uncultured Panacagrimonas sp., assembly GCA_946481265.1. Next base: position 1,535 of record CAMLNE010000020.1, read on the forward strand.
CGGGCGCGGTTGGCGCGTCGCGCTGGTCGTCGGCCTGGGCCTGTTCGGGTCCGCCGTACTGCGCAGTTCCTGGGCTGCCGACACTGCCCCCACGCTGGAAGTCGAGACCGGCTGGACTGCGACCCTGTTCGTCGACAACGCGTTGGAAGTCGAGGTCGGCGACCCGCGCGTGATCCAGGCCCGGCTGCGCGAGCGCGGCAATATCCATGTCCGCGGCCTGTCCGCCGGTCACACCACCCTGCAGGTCCGGACGGGGGCGTCCGCGCCGTATCGCTACGCGGTGCAGGTGCTGCCCTCGAGTCGCACCACGCGGTCCGCCGATGCGCCCGCCCCGCATCGCGCGGACGAGCCGTCTGCGGCGCCGGACGGGAATCCATCCCCCGTTCGATCGGACGACATCCCGCTCGACCTGTTCGTCGGCGCGGTGTCCACCGCGCAGCTCGGCGAGATCGCCCGCCTGGTGGTGGGCAACGACAGCGTGATCGACGCCAGCGTGCTGGACGATGGCAGCCTGCTGGTGCTCGGCAAGACGCCGGGCACGTCCGAGCTACGCGTGCTCACCGTCGCGGGCCGCAGCCATGACTATCGCGTTCGCGTCTACCCGACGCCGCCGGGCGATTCGCTGAGCCTGGTCCGGGCCGCGTTGGCGCCCTTTGCCGATGTGCACGTCGAGTCGCGTCTCGACCGCATCCTCCTGACCGGCACCGTCGATGCCGCCGACTTTCCGCGCTTCGGCGCATTGATCGAGCGCTTCCCGAACCTGCTGTCGACGGTCACGCCGCAGCTCAACATCGCCATCGAACCAAGCGTCGTGCTCGACGTCGCCGTCCTCGAGCTCAACCGCAACTACCAGCGCACGGTGGGCATACGCTGGCAGGACACCGCGGCCGGCCCGGCGCTGGGCATCGTCGGCAACCTGGTGCCCAACAATCGCGTCGGCGCCGTCTCGCCGTTCGGCGACCGCACCGAGGCACTCGAGGACCTGCTCGGCGTGGTCGGCTCGGGCACGCAGCGCCTGAGCGGCTACCTGGGCATCACCACGCTGATCGGCTCCGAGCTGCAGATGCTGCAGGAGGAGGGGCTGGCGCGCGTGCTGGCAGCCCCCAGCCTGTCCACCGTCAGCGGCGAGGAGGCCACCTTCCTTGCCGGCGGCGACTTCCCGGTCGCCATCCTCAACGAGTTCGGCCAGCCGGTGGTCGAGTTCCGCGAATTCGGCGTGCAGCTCAGCATCCAGCCCTTCGTCGACCGCGACCTCAACGTGCGCTCCCGGATCACCGCCGAAGTCAGCTCGGTCGACTTCTCGGTGCAGGTCAACGGCGTACCCGGCCTGCTGCGCCGCAAGACCACCTCGACGATCACCGCCCGGCCCGGCGAGACGGTGATCCTGTCCGGGCTGCTCGACGCGCGCGACACGCGCAATGCGGACAAGGTCCCTGGCCTGGCCAACATCCCGATCATCGGCCAGCTGTTCCGCTCGGACGATTTCATCAAGCAGCGCACCGAGCTGGTGGTCACCGTCACGCCGCGCATCCAGCAGCCGAACACGCCGCTGAGCCCGGGCCAGAGTGCAGCCGATCGCTACCTGCGCAAGGACCTGCTGACCGGCAGCCAGGACCTCGACCGGGCGCTCATCCGGTGAGGCGGTCCTTCATCCGGCTTCCGCTGCGCGGCAACCGTCCGGCACGGCGCGGGTCCGCGATGGTCGAGTACGTCGTCGTGACCGGCGCCACGCTGGGCGCCCTGCTGATGCCCTTCGGACCGGATCGGCTCAGCGCCCTCGAACGTCTGCTCGATGCCATCCGCCAGGAGCACGCGGGTCTTCTCTACGCGGCGAGCGTGCCGGCCCTGCCCGGCGGCCAACTGGCGGGCGGCGCGTGGGAATCCGGCAACGGCGGCACGGACGCGGGCGGCACTGTGCCGGGCGAGGATGCAGCGGCGCCTGGCGCGACCGATGCGCCAAGCAGCCAAACGGGCGACGCCGGCACATCGGCTCCGCGTGATCCCGCCCCCGCCGGCGGCGAGGCGGACGAAGCGACGGACAGCGGCGCGCACGCCACCGGCGATCCCTCGCCCGACCCGGTCGACGCTGGCGGCGACGGCGACGGTGACGCAGCCGGATGGAACGACGACGACACGCAGGACGATGCCGAGAACGGCGGCGCCGAGGATGACGGCACCGCGGGCGATGCCGGCAACGGCGATGCGAACTGTCCGCTCGCCCGCGCAGACGATCCGGAGACCCGGGACCAGGCCCTGTTCAGCGCCTCGCAGCGCACCGGCATCGTCTCGACGCACGTGGGCAACCCGATCCACGTCCTTACCGGCAACAAGTACCAGCGCGAGATGGACGTCCAACTGCCCCGGCTCGGACTCGGATTCGTGCGCCACTACAACAGTCGCAGCCGCCATCGCGGCGCGCTCGGTGTCGGCTGGACGCACGGCTTCGAGACCCGCCTTCGCGACGAGGGCGATCGCATCGTGCTGTGGCAGGGCGACGGGCGACGCATCGATTTCGAGTCCACGCATCGCCAGGCGCCGGTCCGGCATTTCCTCGCACGCCAGCACGGCGACGGGCGCCTGAGCGCCGACCCCGGCGGCTACCAGTGGCGCTGGCGCGACGGCACCCTGCTGGAGTTCGGTCGCGACCGCGCGCTGCGCCTGATCCGCGATCCGCGCGGCCGCCAGCTCCGGCTGCTGCGCGATGCCGCCGGACGGCTGGTCGCCCTGCGCAACGACCAGGGCCAGGGCCTGGAACTGCGCTATGGCGCGGACGGCCGGCTCACCGACCTGGTCGGCGCCGCGGGCGTGGTGGCGCGCTATGCCTACGACGATCGCGGTCGCCTGGTGCGCGCTGCCTATCCGCAGCGCGCCGCGCGCGACTACCACTACGAGGATCCACGCGATCCGCACAACCTCACGGCACTCGACGTCGGCGGCCGGCGCATCGGCAGCTGGGCCTACGACGAACAGGATCGCGGTGTGCTCTGGCGGCCGGCCGACGCGGCGCGCGGACTGAGCTTGCGCTTCCGGGCGCAGGACACGCAGGTGATCGCCGACGACGGCAGCATGAGCACCTACCGCGGCGAGCGGCGCGCCGGCGTTCCGCTGGTGACCGCCATCGAAGGAGCGGGCTGCCCGCCCTGCGCGAGCCGTGACCCCGTCGCACCGGTCTCCTACGTCTACAACGAGCGCCTGCAACTCGCGCGCGTGCTCGCCGGCGCCGGGCGCACCGGCCGGGCATACGAATACGACGCCAGCGGCCGGCTCGAGCGCATCCTGCGGCTGGATCCGGCGGGCGGCACCGCGCGCGTCCTTCTGCGCGTGGCGTATCGCGCCGGCGCGGATGCGGTCGAGACCGTCGCGATTCCCAGCGTGAAACCCGGCGCCGAGCACCTGCTGCGCTTCGAGCACGACGAGCAGGACCGGCTGCGCAGCCTCGTCGAGAGCGGCTTCTCGCCGCGCCCGGATGGCGGCTACCAGCCGATCTCCCGGCGCCGGCGCTTTGCCTACGAACATGGCGCCCTGGCGCGCGTCGATCGGTTCCGGACCGGTCCGGAACCCGCCCTGCGCGTGATCCGCGACCGCCAGGGCCTGCCATCGGCGGTTCGCTTCGACGACGGCGGCACGCTGCGCGTGCTGGATCGCGACGGCAATGGACGCCCCCGCCGCATCCAGGCGGACGCACAGGCACCGCTGACGCTCTCCTACGATGCCGACGGCCTCGTCGAATCCGTCCATGTCGAGGGCGCCCCGTCGCGGGGACGGCTGCGGCTGGCCTACGACGAGCGTGGCCGCTTGCGCTCGATCGTCCGCGACCCAGCCGGCGGGGATCTGGCGACGGGGACGGATTCGCTGTCGGTGCCACAGGGGGTCTCCGTGCGATCCCCTCGCGCCCTGGATCCCGGCGGACCGGCGCCGCACCTGGCCGTCGACGCGACCGGCCATCTGTCACAGGTCACCGACGCAAACGGCGCGACCACCCGCTACGGCACCGATGATTTCGGGCGCCACGTCTTCACGCAGTCGCCGGACGGCGGCCTGAGCGTCTTCGAACACGACGAGGACGGCCGTCTCCTGCGCATCCACGGCCCATCGAACGCGCAGGCCTGGCTGCGCTACGACAGCGCCGGCCGGCTGGTCGAATCACGCATCGCGGACGCCGCGCCGACGCACTTCAGCTGGCGTGCGGACGGTCCACGACCGCGCCTGCGCCGCGTCGAGGACGCGACGGGCGCCGGCGAACTCCACGACCACGACGCCGCCGGCCGGACACGGCGGACAACGATCCGCATCGGCGATGCGCACTACTCCACGAGCTATGCGTACGACCGGCGTGGGCGGCGCATCGAACAGCGCCTGCCGGATGGCCGCCGCCTGAAGTTCCGCTACCGCGATCGCGGCCCGGATCCGGATCACCTTTCCGCCGTGCTGGAGGCGCGCTGGCTGCGCGACCGGCCGCTGATCAGTGGCCTGGACGAGCAGCCCGGCGCGGCACGGCTGGGCTGGGTCGCCGCCAACGGCATCCGCACGGTCCTGCAGCGCGAGCACGGACGCCTGGCGCGGCTGCGGATCGGCGGCCTGCACGACTTCTCGTATCGCCACGACGACCGGGGCCGCATCGTCGCCATCGACGACGGCGGCCGGCCGGCCGCGCGCTATCGCTTCGACGCGCAGGGTCGCCTCGACCTCGCGCTGTCGGCGGAGGCGCTGCGTGGCTATCGATACGATCCCAACGGCAACCGCGTCGGCAGGGTCCTGGATGGCCGGCACACCGGCTATGCCCATGCCCCACACCGCAACCGGCTGGACCGGATCGTGCCGCCGGCGCCGCCCTGGTCCGCGCCGCTGCGGCTATCGCCGCAAGCCTGGATCGACGCGTCGGCGGCGGATCATCCGCGCCCGGCCGGTGGCCTGGACGCCGACGCGCTGGCGCCCGGCGCGACCGTGGCGGTGCTGCACGACGCCGATGGCAGGATCGTGGCGCTCGGCGACCTGCGGTTCACCTACGACGCCAACGGCCAGCTCGTCGAGCTGCGGCGACGCGGCCGCCGGCTCGCGCGCTATGGCTACGACAGCCGCGGGCAGCGCACCGGCAAGCAGACCTTCGACGCGCAAGGCCGGCCGCTCGCGCAACAGCACTATCTCTACGAGAACGGGCGCCTCTTCGCCGAAGCGGATATCGACGGCACGATCCGTCGGCAATACCTCTATCTCGGTCGGCGGCCGGTCGCACTGCTCACGGCCGACACCGTGTACGCGGTGCACTCGAATCACCTGGGCGCCCCGATCGCGGTGACCGACAGCCGGCGCGTGGTCGTGTGGCGCGCCCGCTATGCGCCGTTCGGGCGCGCCCGCGTCGACGAGGATCCGGACGCGGATGGCCGGCGCTTCACGTTCAACCTTCGCCTCCCCGGCCAGTACGAGGATGCGGAGAGCGGACTGCACTACAACGGGCATCGCTACTACGACCCCGATCTCGGCCGCTACCTGTCGGCCGATCCGCTCGGCCTGGTCGGCGGGCTCAATCCCTACGCCTACGCCGCGAACGATCCGGTCAACCAGATCGATCCGACCGGGCTGCTGCTGTTCGCCTTCGACGGGACCGGCAACAGCGATCCGCCGCTGGAGCGGCGCGACATCACCAACGTGGTGCGTTTTCGCGACAGCTATCTTCACGAGGCCGGCGAACTGGGCATTCGCAGCGCCGATGGTCGCGAGAGCGATCGCCACGCGTTCTACATCAGCGGCGCCGCCACCCTGGACAGCCGCACCGGCATCGATGGCGACAAGCGCTACGACGGGCTGACCGGCCGCTCGATGATCGAACGCATCGCCGCGCTGGCCGACGACTTCTTCGACCACATCGCCTGGCACCACCATGTCGCCTGGTTCGACGCGGCGCGCCGGCCGGCGCCGGAGCTGGCGATCGATATCGTCGGCTTCAGCCGCGGGGCCGCATCCGCCCGCGTATTCGCCAACCTCCTGACCGCCTTCCTGAACGGCGAGAGCGGCTTCGTGCTCGATCACGGCAGCGGCCGGCGCTACGACTTCACCCGCGGCGACCCCGACTTTGCCCGGCGCTACATCGGGGACGGCTGCCTGGACATCGAGTTGCGCTTCATGGGCCTGTTCGACACCGTGCCCCACTACAGCGCCAACCAGCCGCACCGGGACCTGCTGGGCACCAGCCAGGACGACGACCTGCGCGAGCTTGATCTGGCCATCCCGCAGGCGGATGCTCCGAACGCCATCGGCAACGTCGCCCATGCCGTCGCCGCCAACGAAAACCGCCGGGACTTCCACGCCATTTCCATCCACCCGCATCCGCTCCAGGGCAATACCGAGGCCCGCATGGAAATGGGTTTCATCGGCGCGCACGCCGACATCGGCGGCGGCTACTCGGAGGGCGACCTGTCGGACGTGGCGTTCATGTGGATGGTGCAGAGGGCGCAGAAGGCGGGGGTGAGGATGGACGATGCCCTGATCGCGCGACGCCAATGGAACCGGGTTACGAGCCCCGTCATTCACGACAGCAGCGACGCGAGGTTCATCTTCCGTGATGGTCGCAACTTCAAGTACACGAATGGCCTCGACGTCGTTCCCCAGCGACGGTGGTATTCCAATTTCCAGGATCCAGATGCCTACGGGATGGATTACGAGCTTTCGCAGCAGGACTTCTACAACGAGGACTATCGGTATGGACCGCTCCCAATGCGCGGGACAACTGATTTTGAGGGTAATGACACGCTAGTTGGCCTCCTTGCGGGCTCCAAATATCAGGAATGGCTTTGGGACAACTACAGGCTCGATCTAACAATCGACCAAACTGGACTAGATGATGACAAACGCCCGATGCCAGCGAGATAAGGGACTCCATTACATATGGAGGCGCTTCGTGTTGGCGGGCGTCTTGTTATTTTCGTTGTCTAGCTGCGGCCAGTTTATGTATGGCGTCGATGCGCTTAATTACGGGCACAGCGGAGTCATGATTCTCCAACTTGGCGACCGTCATCCTCATGGACCCCATCCCGCTTATACAGAATTTGGCCTACAAACTCCGATGATTGCAGGTCGCTTTCCATCGATCCCGTCACGATATCGTGATCCTGCATCCGGATTAGGCCATTTCGAAGGGCATAGAAATTCTCTGCCGGAACACATTGAGATCGTCTGGCAGCTTGCAAAGCTGAAGGACTGCAAGAACGAAACACGGATCCGGTCCGACTCCGAGATCGCAAGAAAGGAGCTGCATGGGAGGCAATACGGAACGACTGAGTTCGTCGACAAGAGCGACTGCACCTGGCACCCCCTTCCCGACAAGGTCTATCGCCAGCAGCTCGACATGCAGGCCATCCGCAACAGCGAGGCCTATCGGAAGACCGGCAGGCGCGCCGATGGCGTCGCCGGCAGCCGCTACACGCTGAACCTGACCCTCGTCTTCATCGAGGATCGTCTCATCGTGGAGGTCGACAACGGCGCGACGAATCCCTGGCTCTAGCGATCAGCACGGGCGGCGAACGGGCCGCTTCTTCACACTTGCCGGCCGGGGCGTCTGCACCCCTGCGCGCCTGCAAAGCGACAGGCCTGCACACGGGACCCTGACGTCATGGCCGGCACGGTCACCGCCGCAGGACGTGAGCTGCGCGCAGCGCGTGCGCACCCTCGCCGACCGCACGCGGCGCATGCTCCGTCTTGCGGCCTACGGCGTGATTGCCGGCGCGCTCGCCGGCACGCTGCAATCGAACGGCAACCAGCCGTGCAGGCCGGGCATGCGGTGCAGCAGCCAGGGCGATGCGGCGGTCAGCATGGCGCTCACCAGCAGCATGCCACCGGCGAGCTGCCGACCGCGGCGGCCGCCGGCCAGTGCGCTGATGCGCGGCGCGCCGAAGCTTGCGGCCAGCAGCGCGGGCAGCGTGCCCAGGCCGAACGCGGCCATGACACTGGCCCCGCGCAGCGGGTCGAGCTGCAGCGTGGCGATCAACAGCACGGTGTAGACGAAGCCGCAGGGCATCCAGCCCCAGACCATGCCGAAGGCCAGTGCCCGCGGCAGCGTGGTGACCGGCAGCAGGCGCCGCCCCAGCGGCGCGACGCGCGCCCACAGCCGGCGCCCGAACCCGGCACCCGGATCGCGCAGGTAGCCGAAGGCCACCAGCGCGGCCAGCAGCAGCACCAGCGCGGACACGATGCGCAGGCTGCGCCGCACCGATTCGCTGTCCAGCACGGCGACGGCGCTGCCGAGTGCGGCGGCCAGCAGCAGGCCGGCCAGGCTGTAGGACGTGATGCGGCCCAGCTGGTAGCCGACCAGCAGCAGCGGCCGCGGCCCGCTCCCGGCGCCGCGCGCGGTGGCCAGACCCAGTGCGGCACTGATGCCGCCGCACATCAGCAGGCAGTGCCCGCTGGCGGCCAGGCCCAGCAGCAGGGCGGCGCCCAGGCTCAGCGGGTCGATCACGATCGGCCCGTTCGCGGCGCGGATGCGCCGGCGTCCGCTGCGCCGGTTGCGGCATTCGCGCGATCCGCTGCTTCCCCGTCATCCGCCGCGGCAGCGGGCGTCGCCGCGCCCGCCGGTTCCGGCGCTTGCGCGCCCTCATCCGGGATTCCCGAATCCGCCTGCGCAGCCGCCTGCGAATCGGGCTCCGCGTCCGCCAGCGGCAGCAGGCCCGGCGTATCCATGTCCTCGAACTGGTCATGGTCCACCGCCCAGAAGAAGGCGATCCCGGCGCCGATCAGCAGGAGGATGGTGAACAGGATCAGCAGCGGCAGCAGGTTCATGCGGCCGCCTGCGGCAATGCGCGTGCCTGTGCCGTGGCCACATTCGCCCCGGCATCGCGCCGACCGATGCGCAGCGCGTTGAGCACGACCAGGATCGAGCTCAGCGACATGCCCAGCGCGGCAAGCCAGGGCGGCACGAAACCGAGCGCGGCCAGCGGGACCGTGGACAGGTTGTAGGCCAGCGCCCAGCGCTGGTTCTCGCGCAGGATCACCAGGGTCTGCTGCGCCAGGCGGCGCGCCCAGGCCAGACTGTCCAGCCGTTCGCCCGCCAGCACCAGGTCGCTGCTGGCCTGCGCCAGTTCGGCGCCGCCGGCCAGGGCCACGGCGATATCGGCGCCGGCCAGCACCGGCGCATCGTTGATGCCGTCGCCGACCGCCATCACGCACGCGCCCTGGCCACGCAGGACCGCGAGCCGCGCCAGCTTGTCGGTCGGCAGGCAGCGTGCCTGCCAGGTGCCGATGCCCAGCGCCTGGGCCACCGCACGCACCTTGTGCGGCGCATCGCCGCTGAGGATCTCGATGTGCAGTCCCTGCGCCTGCAGCGCGACGATCGCCTCGCGCGCACCGGCACGCAGACGCTCGCCGGGGTGGAAGGACGCGAGCACGCCGGCGTCGTCTGCCAGCACCAGGGCCTCGCTCAGCTCTTCTTCCAGGCCGGGTTCGACCGTCGCCGCCGACAGCGCGTAGCCGGCGCGTCCCAGGCGCAGGTTCTGGCCGCCCACCGTGCCGCTCAGGCCCGCACCGGCCTGCGCCTGCACATCCTCGGCCTGCAGGCGCGATGCCGGTGCGGCGGCGACGATGGCGCGCGCCAGCGGATGCCGGCTCTGTCCCGCCAGCGCCGCGGCCAGTTCGAGCGCGCGCGCCGCATCGACGCGGCCGAACACGCGCACGTCGTCGAGCGACAGCTGCGGATCGGTCAGCGTGCCGGTCTTGTCGAATACCACGTGCGTGGCGCGGGTCAGCGTCTCGATCGCGTCGGGCTGCACCACCAGCACCTCGCGCCGCGCCAGCATCGCCAGCGCGCGCGTGATCGCCGCCGGCACCGCCAGTGCGAACGCGCAGGGACAGGACACCACCAGCACCGCGACGGTGGCGGCGAAGGCGCGCGACGGATCGACCCAGCACCAGCCGATGGCGGTGAGCGTGGCCAGGCCCAGCACGCGGGCGACGAAGCCGGCCGCGGCACGTTCGCCGGCACGGGCCAGGCGCGTCCGCTGCGACTGCGCGCGGGCGATCAGCGTGCTGATGCCGGTCAGCACGGTGCCTTCGCCGACCCGCTGCACGCGCAGGCGCGCCGGGCCTTCGACCAGCATGCTGCCGGCCAGCAGGGTGTCGCCGCGATGCCGCGGCTGCGGTACGGACTCGCCGCTGAGCAGGGCCTCGTCGACCCGGCACTGCTCGCTGTCGAGCTCGCCGTCCGCCGGGACCAGGCCGCCTTCGGCGACGTGCACGCGATCGCCCACCTCCAGTTCCAGCGCACCGACGCGCTCGCTGCTGCCGTCGGCGCGCAGGCGATCGGCGAACACCGGCGTGAGCCGGGCCAGGGCATCGCCGAGGTCGCCCGCACGGTGGCGCGCGCGCATCTCGAGGTAGCGCCCGGCCAGCAGGAAGAAGACGAACATCGACACGGACTCGAAATACACTTCCGCGCCGCCGCGCAGGGCCTCGAACAGGCTGCCGGCGTAGATCAGCAGGATCGCCAGCGCCACCGGCACATCCATGCCCAGGCGCCGCGCACGCAGGCTGCGCACGGCGCCGCCGAAGAACGGCCGCGCCGAGTAGAACACCACCGGCGTCGCCACCAGCAGGCCGAGCCAGCGGAACAGGTCTCGCGTGACCGCATCCATGTGCTCGACGGCACCCAGGTACAGCGCGCTGGCGTACATCATGGCCTGCATCGCGCCGAAGCCGGCCACCAGCAGCTGCTTCATCGCCTGCCGCGACTCGCGCCGCCGCGAGTCGTCCAGCGCGCGCGCATCCAGCGGCACGGCGCGATAGCCGGCGCGCTGCAAGGTGTCCACCAGCTGCGGCAGCGGCGTGCGCGCGGCGTCCCAGACGATGCGTGCGCGCCGCGAACTGGCGTTGACCTGCACCAGCCGCACGCCCGGCAGGGCGAGCAAGGCGCGTTCGATCAGCCAGGTGCAGCCGGCACAGCGCAGGCCCTCGATCGACAGCAGCGTCTCGCTGCAGCCCTCGTCCAGCGCACGCACGACGTGGCGCGCGACCTGCGGTCGCGCCCACACCTGGGCACCGGCGTCATCGCCGAGCGCGACGTCCGGGCGCTGTGCCGGCGAACGGCGCAGGCGGTAGTAATCGGAAAGGCCGAGCTGCTCGATCCACTCGGCAGCGGCGCGACAGCCGTGGCAGCACAGCTCGCGCTGCTGTCCGGCGACGCGTGCCCGTATCACCGGACCGGCCGGCAGCGGCTCGCCGCAGTGCCAGCAGGCAGCACCCTGCGCGTTCACGGTGAGGGTGACGCAGCCGGCTCTTCGCGGGACAGGGGCATCTTCATGATCTGGTCGCCGACGCTGTCGAGCGGCGGATCCGCATAGCGCGTGCCGAGCACGATCATCAGCACGCAGCCGGCAAGCGACGCCAGCAGGATCAGGCCTCCGAGCCAGAGGATCGGCTGCCGGTACCAGCGATCCGGCGCGGCGACGCGGTTCATCTCATCGGGAGCTGGTCTTTTCGGCCGGCAGCGACAGGCTGTAGACCCAGGCGGCGATCAGTTGCGCCTGCTCCTCCGAGACGCGCGACTTGAGGGCCGGCATCAGGCCGCTGCGACCTTCGAGAATCGCCTTCTCGATGTTCTCGACCCCACCGCCATAAAGCCAGGTGCTGTCGGTGAGATCGGGAGCGCCCACAGCCGTGTTGCCCTTGCCTTCGGCGCCATGGCAGGCCGCACAGGTCGCGAACTTCGGCTTGCCCGCGGCGGCCTTTTCGGCGTCGTGCGCGCTGCCCGACAGGCTCAGGACGTAGTGCGCCAGGCTCGTGACCGTGGCCGCGTCCATTCCACCACCCATCGGCGGCATCACGCCGCGACGGCCTTCGAGGATGCTGGTGCGGATCGCCTTGCCATCACCGCCGTAGAGCCAGTCGTGATCGTTCAACCGCGGTGCGCCGAGCGCCATGCTGCCCTGGCCCTGGCGGCCGTGGCAGCCGGCGCAGTTGTCCTCGAACAGCCGCTTGCCGATGCGCAGCGCACGTGGATTGGTGGCCAGGTCCTCGACCGGCTGCGTGTAAAGGTGCTGCGACCAGCGCTCGAACTCCGCCTGGTTGCGCTCGGTCTCGCGGCTCAGCTCGCCTTGCGAGGTCCACCCCAGCAGGCCCTTGAAGGAACCAAAGCCCGGATACAGCGCCAGGTAGGTGAAGCCGGCGACGAACATCGCCGCCGAGATCAGGACCCACCACAGCGGCAGCCGGCGCACGCCTTCGCGCAGCACGCCGTGCGCCCAGACGTGTCCGCTGGTGCCGTCCGACAGCACCGGAATGCGCACGCGCATCCCCCACAGGAACAGGAACAGCGTGATGCCCAGGTTGAACGTCACCAGCAGCATGACCCACAGCGACCAGCCGGCACTCACTTGAAGTCCTCCGCGGTGCGCAGCCTGGCACCGTCCTCGTCTTCCAGCGGCAGGCGTGCCATGCGATCGAACGCCTCGCGGTGGCGCGCCCTCCAGGCCCAGATCCAGATGCCGATGAAGGTGAACATCAGGATCAGCGTGATGACGCCGGCGGCATGGCCCCACAGCGGGTTCATGGTGCCGCTCCCTCGGTCGGCGCAGGCACCGGCCCCGGCAGCACCGGCTTGCCGGTTCCCAGGCCCTGCAGGTAGGCGATCAGCGCATCCATCTCGGTCTTGCCTTCCAGCAGCGCTGGCGCCGCCTCGATGTCCGCGTCCTGGTACGGGTCGCCCAGCGTGCGCAGCACGCGCATGCGCGCCTGGATGTCCGACACGTCGATCTGCGCGTCTTCCAGCCAGGGATAGCCCGGCATGTTGGATTCCGGCACGAGTGCGCGCGGATCGATCAGGTGCAGGCGCTGCCAGTTGTCCGAGTACTTGCCGCCGACCCGCGAGAGGTCGGGACCGGTGCGCTTGGAGCCCCACTGGAAGGGCCGGTCGTAGACCGACTCGCTGGCCACCGAGTGATGACCGTAGCGCTGGGTCTCGAAGCGCAGCGCGCGGATCATCTGCGAATGGCACAGGTAGCAGCCCTCGCGCACGTAGACGTCCTTGCCGGTCAGGCGCAGGGCGTCGTAGGGCAGCACGCCCTCGGCCGGTCGCACCGTCTGCGCCTCGACGAAGAGCGGCGTGATCTCCGCCAGCCCGCCGAGCGAGACCATGATGGCGATGCCGACGGCAAGCTTGCCGGCGTGCTTCTCGATCGCCTCGAAATACTTGTAGCCACCGGCCATGCTGCGCTCCTCAACCGGCCGCGGGCAGGGGCGCGGGCACCTGCTGCGGGCTGGGCTCCGGCACGGGAACCGGAATCGGCCGGATCAGGTGCGCGCGTGCGTCCGCCGCCGTGTGCCACAGGTTCCAGGCCATCACCACCATGCCCGACAACACCAGCACGCCGCCGAGCACGCGGATCACGTACAGCGGATGGACCGCGATCAGGCTGTCGAGGAAGGAATAGGCCAGCGAGCCGTCCGGCAGCGTCGAGCGCCACATCACGCCCTCGGTGACGCCGGCCGCCCACATCGAGAGGACGTACAGGAGCAGGCCGCCGGTGTGCAGCCAGAAATGCAGCTCCATGCCGCCATGCGAGTACATCGCCGGCTGCCCCATCGCGCGCGGCGCCATGGCGTACACCGAACCGATGGTGATCATCGCCACCCAGCCGATCGAGCCCGAGTGCACGTGCGCGATGGTCCAGTCGGTGTAGTGCGACAGCGAGTTGACCGACCTGACCGCCATCAGCGAGCCCTCGAAGGTCGAGGCGGCATAGAACACCAGCGACAGCACCATGAACTTGGCGGCGGGATCGGTGCGCAGCCGGTGCCAGGAGCCGTTGAACGTGAGCAGGCCGTTGGCGGCCGAGCCCCAGCTCGGCATCAGCAGCACCAGCGAGAACGCCATGCCCACCGACTGCACCCAGTCCGGCAGCGCGCTGTACAGCAGGTGATGCGAGCCCGCCCACATGTAGATGGAGATCAGCGCCCAGAAATTGACGATCGAGAAGCGGTAGCTCCACAGGGGCTGCTGCGCCTGGCGCGGCACGAAGTAATACATCATGCCGAGGAAGCCGGCCGTGAGGAAAAACGCCACGGCGTTGTGCCCGTACCACCACTGCACCATGGCGTCGACGGCGCCCGAGTAGATCGGGTAGGACTTGGTCAGCGACACCGGCAGGGCCAGGTTGTTGACGATATGCAGCAGGCCCACGGCGATGATGAAGGCGCCGTAGTACCAATTGGCGACATAGATGTGCTGGATGCGCCGGCGCGCCACGGTGGCGAAGAACACCACGCCGAACGATACCCACACCACCGCGATCAGGATGTCGATGAACCACTCGGGTTCCGCGTATTCCTTGCTCTGGGTGATGCCCAGCGGCATCGTGATCATCGACAGCAGGCAGCACAGCTGCCAGCCCCAGAACGTGAAGGTGGCCAGCCGGCCAAGCGCCAGGCGTGTATGCCCGGTGCGCTGCGCCACGTAGTAGCAGGTGCCCATCAGCGCCGAGCCACCGAAGGCGAAGATCACGCCGAAGGTGTGTGCAGGTCGGATGCGGCTGAAGCTCAGCCAGGACGTGTCGAAATTGAGGGCTGGCCAAGCCAGCTGGGCGCCGGCGAGCAGGCCCAGCGACATTCCCACGATGCCCCAGACGGCGGCGGCGAGAATGAATAGCCTAACGACCTCGTCGTTATACGTTTCGCCATCCAGCGTGACGCGCTCGGTACGGGTACCGGTATCCAACGGTGCTTGTTTCCCTGTGCCGCTTTGGCCGCTCGGCCCTCGGAGGGCCTGTGTGGCGCGAGTATAGGTCGCGCTTTGGCACCTTGCCATTGTCCGCGACGAGCGGGCGTTCTGGAGGAGGGAATGGCGACGCTCGACGCCGGTAGGCGGACACCGAATTCATGCGCCGACCTCAGGCATCGGCAACGCCGTCCTCTGCTACCGATGCCATGAACAACGTCGCGGGATGCTCGAGCGCAGCCTTGATCTGCTGGATGAACGCCGCCGCATCCCAGCCGTCGACGATGCGGTGATCGAACGACGACGACAGGTTCATCGTCAGCCGCGGCACCAGCGTCCCGTTGCAGAACACCGGGCGCTCGACGATGCGATTGATGCCGACGATGGCGACTTCCGGCGCATTGAGGATCGGCGTCGAGACGATGCCGCCCATCGCGCCAAGGCTGCTCAGCGTGATGGTCGAGCCGGACAGGTCCTCGCGCCGCGCGCGGTTCTCGCGCACGGTGCCGGACAGGCGCCGGACCGCGTCGGCCGACTGCCAGAGATCGAGCCGTTCGGCGTGGCGCACCACCGGCACGGTCAGGCCGGCCGGCGTCTGCACGGCGATCCCCAGGTGCACGGCGGCGTGGCGCCGCAGGATCCCCGCCTCGTCGTCGTAGCGCGCGTTCAGCTGCGGGTGCTGCGCCAGCGCACGGATCAGCGCGCGCATCACGAACGGCAGCAGGCTCAGCCTGCCCTGCCCGGCACGCCGGCCCGCGTTCAGGTGGGCGCGCAGCGACTCGAGTTCGGTGACATCGGTTTCCTCGACATAGGTGAAGTGCGGGATGCGCTGGCTCGCGCGCTGCATGGCATCGGCGATCCGCCGCCGCAACCCGACGATGTGCACTTCCTCGACGCACTCGCCTGCAGCGCCGGCCACCACGGGCGGCGCCTGCGCGCCGAGCCAGGCATCGAGGTCGGCCTGCGTGATGCGCCCGCGCGGGCCGCTGCCGGTCAGATCGCACAGGTCGACGCCGTGCTCGCGTGCGCGGCGTCGCAGCGCGGGCGCCGCCATCGGCGCGAGGCGCAAGGCTGGCGGCGGCGGAGCGGCGCGAGGCGTCGACGCGGTGCCCTCCGGCGCGCCGCATTCCGCATCGTCGACTTCTCCTGCGTCCGCGCCAACCCGCGCGGCCGCGGTCTCGAGGATCACCAGCGCCGAACCCACCGCGACACGATCGCCGACGGCACCGCGGCACTCGAGCACCACGCCGGTGACCGGCGAAGGAATCTCCACCGCCGCCTTGTCGGTGAGCATGTCGACCAGCGGCTGGTCTTCCTGCACGACCTGGCCGACGCTCACGCGCCAGGCCGCGATTTCCGACTCCGCCACGCCCTCGCCCACATCGGGCAGCTTGAACACGTAGCGCGCCACCTCAGGTCTCCAGCACTTTCTTGAGCGCGCGCACCACGCGCGCGGGTCCGGGGAAGTACTGCCACTCCAGCGTGTGCGGATACGGAACGTCGTAACCGGCCACGCGCTCGATGGGCGCCTCCAGGCTGTAGAAGCAGTGCTGCTGCACCAGGGCGGCGAGTTCGCCGCCGAAGCCGCCGGTGAGCGTGGCCTCGTGCACGATCACGCAGCGACCGGTCTTTTCGACCGATGCGACGATGGTCTCCAGGTCCAGCGGCACCAGCGAGCGCAGGTCGATCACTTCCGCGTCGATGCCCGACTCCGCCGCCGCGGCCAGCGCCACGTGCACCATCGTGCCGTAGGCCAGCACCGTCACCGCACTGCCCGCACGCGGGATCGCCGCGCGACCCAGCGGCACCCGGTAATGCCCCGGCGGAACCTCGCCGAGCGGATGCCGGCTCCAGGCTTGCAGCGGCGATTCGTGATGGCCGTCGAAGGGTCCGTTGTAGATGCGCTTGGGCTCGAAGAAGATCACCGGGTCGTCATCCTCGATCGCGCTGATCAGCAGGCCCTTGGCGTCGTAGGGGTTCGACGGCATGACGGTCTTCACGCCGCTGACGTGGGTGAAGATCGCCTCCGGGCTCTGGCTGTGGGTCGGACCGCCGAAGATGCCGCCGCCGCAGGGCGCACGCACCGTGATCGGTGCATGGAAACCGCCGGCCGAGCGATAGCGCAGCCTGGCGGCCTCCGACACCAGCTGGTCGAAGGCCGGGTAGATGTAGTCGGCGAACTGGATCTCCACCACCGGACGCAGACCGTAGACGCCCATGCCGATGGCGGCGCCGATGATGCCGCCCTCGGCGATGGGCGTGTCGAACACGCGGCCGATGCCATGCTTCTTCTGCAGCCCCGCGGGGCAGCGGAACACGCCGCCGAAGTAGCCGACGTCCTCGCCCAGCACCACGACATCCGGGTCCTGCCCCAGCATCACGTCGAGCGCGGAGTTGATCGCCTGGATCAGGCTCATTGCGGCCATGCTCAGGACTCCATTTCCTGGCGCTGGCGCAGCAGGTGCGGCGGCATTTCCCTGAACACGTCCTCGAACAGCGAACGCGGGTCCGGCGGCGGCGTCTGCAGCGTGCCGTGGCGTTCGGCCTCGACGAGTTCGGCGCGGACCTGGGCGTCCAGCTCGCCTGCCAGCGCGTCGTGCTGTGATTCGGACCACAGCCCGCGCAGGATCAGGTGCGCTTTCAGGCGCTCGACCGGATCGCCCAAAGGCCAGCGCGCCGCCTCGTCGCGAGGCCGGTAGGCGGCAGGATCGTCACTGGTGGAATGCGGCGCCGCGCGATACGTGAACAGCTCGAGCAGGGTCGCGCCGTGGTTGCGGCGCGCGCGTTCCGCCGCCCAGCGCGTCGCCGCATGGACCGCGAGAAAGTCGTTGCCGTCCACACGCAGGCCGGGCAGGCCGTGGCCGATGGCGCGCGCCGCGAAGCTGGTCTGCTCGCCGCCGGCGATGCCCTGGAACGAGGAGATCGCCCACTGGTTGTTGACCACGTTGAGGAGCACCGGCGCGCGGTAGACGCTGGCGAAGGTCAGGGCGTAATGGAAGTCCGCCTCGGCCGTCGTGCCCTCCCCGACCCACGAGGCGGCAATGCGCGTATCGCCGCGCGAGGCGGAGGCCATTGCCCAGCCGACCGCCTGCGGAAACTGTGTCCCCAGGTTGCCGGACAGCGAGAAGAAACCGGATTCCGGCGCGGAGTACATGACCGGCAGCTGGCGTCCCTTCAGCGGATCGCGGGCGTTGCCGAACACCTGGCACATCATGTCCAGCAGCGGGTAGCCCCGCGCGATCAGCAGACCCTGCTGGCGATAGCTCGGGAACAGCATGTCGCGCGGATCCAGCGCCAGCGCGGCGGCCACCGCCACCGCTTCCTCGCCGGTGGACTTGATGTAGAACGAGGCCTTGCCCTGGCGCTGCACGCGATGCATGCGCTTGTCGAAGGCACGCGTGAGCATCATGGCGCGCAGCCCCTGTCGCAGCACGCCCGCATCCAGCCCCGGATCCCAGGATCCGCAGGCGCGGCCATCGTCATCGAGCACGCGGATCAGGCCGTAGGCGTAGTCGCGCAGCGCCGGCTCGGGTGCGTCGACCGGCGGCCGCAGGCTGGCGCCCGCGGCGGGGATCGACAGGTGACCGAAGTCCGGCGTGTCGCCGGGGCGCAGGCGCGGCTCGGGGACGTGCAGCGCCGCGCGGCCGGTGGCGTGGACGCCCGTCGGGTTGCCGCTGATTTCCTGGTCGCGCTTCATGGCGGGTCCCTGCATGCGGTACGGGAGTCGATCGACTCGGTCGGTTCAGGCGGTCCGGTCGTCGTCAGCGGGCGGTCGCAAATGCCATCGCGAGGTCGCCCCGGCAGCGATGGCGGCGACCGTCACAGGCTCAGCGCGCGCCCGTCCGGCGCCCACAGCGCCGCCTCGATCACCGTCGGGATGCCGCGCAGGCGCTGCGCCAGGTTGCGCGCACAGGCCTCGCTGGGGCGGGACGCGCGGATCTCGATGCGCAGGCTGTCTTCCGACAACCGGCGCGCACTGAAATACCAGGGCAGCTCGTTGCGCACCGTGAAGTGTCCGAGCACGCGCGCAGGCAGGTTCGGATCGGCCTCGGTGTGCAGCACCCAGCGATAGCCCTCGGCCTGTTCCTGCCCCGGCGGTTCCAGCAGCCGCATGGCATGGCCTCTGGCTACAGGTGACGGCGGATGAAATCGAAGACCTGGCGCTCGATGCCCATCCAGGTTTCGCGCCAGGCCGCCTCGTCGATGTCGATCAGCGTGGCGCTGTGCCCGAACTTCAGACCGCAGCCGGGGCCCGCCGGCGTCACCGCGACCACGCCGGTGTAATCGGTCAGCGGGAACGGGCCGGTGTCGACCAGCCGGTAGCGGTAGAAGAAGTCCTCCGGGCGGTATTCCTCGAGGCGCTCGATGAAGGGCGGCCCCTCGGGCAGGTGCACGCGCCGCAGCGCGCCGGGCACGATCTGGCTGCCGGCAGGAAATTCCGCGCGGGTGAAGAAGCCGCCGGCGGTCAGGCGCGGCATGCCGTCCCAGCTGACGAAATCCCAGACCGCCCGCGCCGGTGCGTCGAAGCGGGTCGCGATCTCGAACGAGGGCATCGCCTCAGACCAGCGCACCCAGCGCGAAGAAATCCGCCTCGACGCGCCAGGTGTCCTCGCAGCGTCGCCAGGTGGCGATGTAGCGGAACTCGAGCTCCCCGCCTCCGCCGCGCGGCGTCAGGTAGGAATTGGAGACCTCGTAGGCGAGATTGCCGTCGGCACGGATGAAGCGCGCCACCTGCCGCGCCTTGCCGAAACCGGCGACGAAGCCCTCGAACAGGGTGGTGATCGCGGCGCGACCGACCACCGCCGGTGCATCCGGCGCCGACACCACCGGCTCCAGGGCGTCCGGCACGTAGTAGTCCAGGACCAGCTGCGCGGCGTTGCCCTCCGCGAAGTTCTTCTCGAACAGGTCGCTGCGCTGCCGGATGATCTGCTTGATCTGCTGCAGGCTCTGCGTGCTCATGCGGTCTCCTTGCTTTTCCTGGCCGTGGCCGGCGTTCAACGGATGAAATCCCGCGCGGGATGCGCTCGCGGGTACTGGCGCAGGAACTCGAAATACCGGGCCAGCGCGGCGTCGGCCCGGGTCAGGTGGCCGACCCGGTGATGGATGCTGTCGAGGATCGGCTTGTCTTCCGCCGCCGTGCGCGCGAGCAGGAACTTGCCGTACTCCAGGCGCTCGGGAATGGTCTTGCCGCCGTCGCGTTCGACATTGCGCACCAGCACCGAGATGAACACCTTGTGCGTTCCCGGCCGTGGCAGCGAGAACCCGGCGGCGATGCCCAGCCACCAGCCGTCGACCGTACCCTGCTGGATGAAGGTGCTGGTGCCGTAGATCCCCGCTTCCCAGGCCAGCTCCTCGTTGGCCTGGTGGTAGGCGTCGATCTTCATGCGGAAGCCCCACTGGCCCCACTCGACCATCTCCATCGGATCGCGCTTGAATCCGCTCTTGGCGTACTGAGCCCAGCGTCCCACCACGAAGCACAGCAATAGATTGGCTTGCGCGGACGTGTCGAGCTCCGGAAGCTGCTTCTCGGTGACGGCAAAGCGCAAACATTGGCGCAGCGT
Source organism: uncultured Panacagrimonas sp. (assembly GCA_946481265.1). The sequence continues at coordinate 21,788 of CAMLNE010000020.1, forward strand.
GGT
>CAMLNE010000021.1 GCA_946481265.1 uncultured Panacagrimonas sp.
AGCCAATACATTTCGTCTCTCGTTCCTTGCGCTGCGCCAAAGCGACCTCCGCCGCCGTGACCGAAATAGCGTTAACAGGCCCTAGGCGCAGGCGCAGGGCGGGACGGCGGCGATCCGGCGCGCACGCACGTCGCGCCCTGCACCCGTCCGGGGTGGTTTCGACCCGGCGCGGCGCCCCCTTTTGCCGTCCTGGCGCGGTCGGACGGTTAGAATCCCGATCCTTTTGACGCGCTCATCCCGATGACCTCCCTGACGCTGGCCCTGTCCAAGGGCCGCATCCTCGAAGACAGCCTGCCCATGCTCGATCGGCTGGGCCTTGCGCCCGCCGGTGATATCGACCGTCTGCTGCGTGTGCCTTCGCGCGACCCCAACCTGCACTTCCTGATCATCCGTCCTGCGGACGTGCCGACCTATGTCGAGCACGGTGCGGCGGACCTGGGCATCGTCGGCAAGGACGTGCTCATGGAGCACGGTGGCGAGGCGCTGTACGAGCCGCTGGACCTGGACATCGCCAAGTGCCGGCTGTCGATCGCCGCGGTGAAGGGCTCGCCCTTCGCACAGCCCGGGCCGGTCGATGTGCGCCGCCGCGTGCGCGTCGCGACCAAGTATCCCGAGATCACGCGCCGCCACTTCGCCGCGCGCGGCGAGCAGGTGGAGATCATCAAGCTCTACGGCTCAATGGAGCTGGCGCCGCTGGTGGGCCTGGCCGACCTGATCGTGGACCTCGTGGCCACCGGCAACACGCTGCGGGCCAACGGGCTGGTGGAGACCGAGATCATCTGTCAGGTCAGCTCGCGCGTGGTGGTGAACAAGGCCTCGATGAAGATGAAGCACGCCGTGCTGCGCGATCTGCTCATGCGCCTGCAGGCGCTCGGACCGGCCTGAATCCCGCCATGGACATCCAGCGTCTCGACAGCAGCGCTCCCGATTTCGATACCCGCCTCGGCCGCCTGCTGGACCGCGCGCCCGCGCAGGACGCGCAGGTGATGCGCGCGGTCGAGCAGATCGTCACCGACGTGCGCACGCGCGGCGATGCGGCCCTGCTCGAGTACACCAATCGCTTCGACCATTCGGCCTGGACCTCGGCGCCCCAGCTCGAACTGGGTCGCGCGGAGCTCGACGCCGCCTGGGCCAGCCTGCCGGTCGAGCTGCGGCGCGCGCTGGAACAGGCGCACGCCCGCATCCGCGATTACGCCGAGCGCCAGCCGCTCGAGCCCTTCGAATTCGTCGACAGCCACGGCAGCCGCCTGGGCCAGCGCATCACGCCACTCGATCGCGTGGGCATCTACGTGCCCGGCGGCAAGGCCGCCTACCCGTCCTCGGTGCTGATGAACGCGGTCCCGGCCAAGGTCGCCGGCGTGGGCGAGATCGTGATGGTGGTGCCCACGCCGAACGGCGAGGCCAACCCGGTGGTGCTCGCTGCGGCCCACCTGGCCGGTGTCGACCGCGTGTTCCGCATCGGCGGCGCGCAGGCAGTGGCGGCGCTGGCCTACGGGACCGGGTCGGTGCCGGCGGTGGACAAGATCGTCGGTCCCGGCAACGCCTACGTGGCGGCGGCCAAGCGCCTGGTGTTCGGCCAGGTCGGCATCGACTCGATCGCCGGCCCCTCGGAGATCGTGGTGATCTCGGACGCCGGCAGCGATCCCGGCTGGATCGCGATGGACCTGTTCAGCCAGGCCGAACACGACGAGGACGCGCAGTCGATCCTGATCTCGCCGGACGCCGGGCTGCTCGAACGCGTCGCGCAGGCGATGGACCAGCGCATCGTCGCACTGCCGCGCGCCGCCATCGTGCGCGCCTCGATCGGCAATCGCGGCGCACTGATCCACGTGCGTTCGCTGGACGAGGCGGTGGACGTGGCCAATCGCATCGCGCCGGAGCACCTGGAGCTGGCGGTCGACCAGCCGCGCGCGCTGCTCGAGCGGGTGCGTCACGCCGGTGCCGTGTTCCTGGGACGCCACACGCCGGAGGCCTTCGGCGACTACTGCGCGGGCCCCAATCACGTGCTGCCGACCTCGCGCGCGGCGCGCTTCTCGAATCCACTGGGCGTCTACGAGTTCCAGAAGCGCAGCAGTCTGATCGAGTGCTCGCCCGAGGGCGCGCGTGCCCTTTCCCACATCGCCGCCACCATCGCGGACGCCGAGGGCCTGCACGCGCACGCTGCCTCGGCACGGGATCGCGCATGACGCAGTCGATCGATTCCGCCCGGGGTCCGGCCTGGCCCCGCCGGGCGGCACCCGCCTTCAGCGGCATCGCCTGGCCGATGCTGCCGGACAACGATGCGCTGCGGCTCTACACGCTCGCCGACGAACTCGCCCGATCGGAACGCCGCGAGGCGTCGCTGATCGAGCAGAACCAGTTCGTGCAGCTGCGGCCGCTGCTGGCGTTTGCGCGCGCCACGATTCCCTTCTATCGCCGGCGCCTGGACGCGGCCGGCTATGTCGCGGGCATGCCGATCACACCCGAGTTCTGGGCGCGCATCCCGCTGCTGCGGCGCGCTGACGTCCAGCGGCACAACGCCGAGCTGTGCAGCAGCTCGATGCCGGCCGATCACGGGCCGATGCACGAGACGCAGACCTCGGGGTCGACGGGCCAGCCGGTGCGGGTCAAGGGCACGGCGATCACGCGCCTGATGTGGTACGCGCTGACCCTGCGCCACTACGCCTGGCATATCGACAACCTGCAGGGAAAGCTCGGCGTGATCCGTGCACTGGCCACGTCCGGACCGGGCAGCGGACAGCAGGGGCAGACCTGGGGACGGCCGTTCAATCGCCTCTACCAGACCGGGCCCTCGGCAAGCGCGGACTGCCGCCAGGACGTCGCCAACCTGCTGGAATGGCTCGACCGCGAGCAGCCGGAACACCTGCTGGTGTTTCCATCGACCCTGGAGGCCATGGCGCTGCGAATCCGCGCGCAGTCGCGCACCGCGCCGCGCCTGAAGACCGTCATCACCACCTCGGAGACCCTGGCCGCCCCGGTCCGTGCGCTGGCGCAGGAGGTGTTCGACTGTCGCATCGCCGACATGTACACCGCCCAGGAGGTCGGCTACATCGCGCTGCAGTGCCCGGAAACCGACAACTACCACGTGCAGTCCGAAAGCCTGCTGGTGGAGATCCTGGACGACGACGGCCAGCCCTGCGCGCCGGGGCAGCCGGGACGCGTGGCCGTCACCACCCTGCACAACTTCGCCAGCCCGCTGCTGCGCTACCTGATCGGCGACTACGCGGTGATGGGGCCTCCCTGCGCCTGCGGTCGCGGCCTGCCGACGCTCGAGCGCGTGCTCGGACGCACGCGCAATCTCATCGCGCTGCCCGATGGGCGTCGCTACTGGCCGGTGCTGTACGCGGAAAGCTGGTCGGGCATCGCGCCCATCCACCAGATCCAGCTCGTGCAGAAGACGCCCGAGCGCTTCCTCGTGCGCATGCATGCGGAGCGTGAGCTGCTCGACAGCGAGCGCGAGCGGCTGGTCGAGGTCTTCCGCAAGTCGCTGGGCTACCCGTTCGAGTTCGACTTCGAGCAGCTGGCCGAGCGCATCGTCTACGCCAACGGCAAGTTCGACTCGATCGTGTCGGAAGTCCCGTAGGAGAGACCATGTCCGCACCGTATGTCCGCGATTCGTACCAGGAGATCTTCCAGGAGCGCGGGCGCTCGTACAACGCGGCCAACCAGCTGTGTCCGGAGGCACGCGAGACCGAGCGCGCGCTGCTGATCGACTACCTCCAGCTCGAGCCGGATCACCTGCTGTGCGACGCCGCCTGCGGCGGGGGATACCTTGCCGACGCGGCCAGCCAGGTGCTCGGCGTGCAGCGGATCATCTGCGTGGATCCCTCTGCCGTGCTGATCAGTGCACTCGATCCGCGCTATCCGCGGCTGGTCGCACATATCGACCAGATCCCGCTGCGGGCAGACAGCGTCGACCGGGTGGCCTGCCTGACCGGCCTGCATCACCTGCCCGACGTGGACGGCTTCTTTGCCCAGGCCGCGCGCATCCTGCGTCCGGGCGGCCTGCTCGCGGCCGCCGACGTGCTGCTCGACACCGCGCCGGCCCGCTTCCTCAACGGCCCCTGCGACCGCTATTCCGCCACCGGCCACGACGGCCGCTTCCTGGCGCCGGGCGAACTCGAGTCGCGCATGCGGCAGGCCGGCTTCATCGACATCGTGGAGCGGCAGGAGATCTATTCCTGGCGATTCCCCGATCGCGCCACCCTGGTCAGCTTCTGTACGCAGCTGTTCGGCCTGGTCAATGCACTGCCTGCGCAGGTCGACGCCGCCATCGAGGAGTACCTGCACCCGCGCGCCTGCGCCACCGGCATCGAGTTTCCCTGGACGCTGGCCTACGCAAGCGGTCGGTTGCCGGCGTAGCCCGCTCCGCGAGCAGCCGCACCGGGCCTTGAAACCGCGCGCGGCCGCGGCAGACTGTGGACCGCCTCCTGCCAATCGCCGCGCATCCGATGGCCACAGCCGATGCCTCGCCTCTCCTGCACGCTTCCGGAAGCGGCCGGCCGAACCCGCCACGCAACGCCGCCCGATGGGTGGCCTGCGCGCTCAGCGGCCTGCTTGCGGCCTGCGAGCCGGCCTTCGATGTCGACTTCGTCGCCACGCCGCTGCCGGGTGACGGCGAGGTCCTGCTGCGACTGGAGGGGGTCGAGCTGCGCAAGACCGGTGGCGGCACCGAGCGCATCGATCGCGGCTCGACCGGCGAATACCGGATCCCCGGCCAGACCGACCCGGTGGCGCGCGAACTGATCTCCAACAGCGATATCGATGGTGGCGAGTACGCCGGCCTGCGGCTGCGGCTGGCCGACCCGGCCGGCCAGGTCGCGCGCGTCGGCCAGACCCGCCAGGACATCGAGATCGGCAACGCCGACGGCGACGAGGCCGCGGTGGCCTTCATGGTCGATTCCGACGAGGACGAGCGCATCTCGCTGCTGGTCGTGCTCGACCTGGTGCTGTCGCTGTCCCGCGAGGAGGGCGAGCCCGGCTTCACGCTCGATCCCCGCATCCGCGCGATGGAGACGCAGGACATCGCCGCCGTCCGCGGCAGCATTCCGGCGACCCGCTTCATCAACACCGCCTGTACCGCCGGCACCACCCTGGTCTACGCCTTCGCCGGCAAGGACATCACGCCCGACGAGCGCGACGGCAGCGGCGTCGAACCCCTGGCCACCGCCGAAATCCGGCGCAACGGCGCGGGCACCGCCGGCACCTATCGCCTCGACCCCCTGCCACCCGGCGACTACACCCTGGCCTTCACCTGCCAGGGCGAACGCGAGAACGGCCGGCTTGCCGCCGAGGACGGCATCGAGTTCTTCGAGGGCGCGCAGCTCAAGCTCGAGCCCGGCGACGATCTGACCGTCGATTTCGAGGCCTGAGCGCCCGCCGTGGCGCCTTGCCGCCGCGCCGGATGTTTTGGAAAGCCCCGGCCAAGCTGCCAAGCTAGCCCCGTTCCCGCTCTCCCTTTCGCTGCCCTCGATGGAAGACAAGTCGGCGCTGCTCGACAGCCTCAGGATCGATCGCGGTCCGCTGCAGGAACCCGCATCCGGAAAGCTGCGTGGCGTGCTGATCGCCGGCGCGGTGATCCTGGTGGCCGCACTGGCCTGGTGGTTCCTGCGTCCGGATCCGACGATCGCGGTGCGCACCACCACCGCGCGTGCGCTGGGCAGTGCCGGGGCGAGTGGCGGCTCGGTGCTCGACGCGTCCGGCTACGTGGTGGCGCGCCGCCGCGCCACGGTCTCATCGAAGGTCACCGGAAAGGTCGTCGAGCTGCTGATCGAAGAAGGCTCGCAGGTCAAGGAAGGCGAGGTGCTGGCACGCATCGACGACTCCAACCTGCGCGCCCAGCTGGATCTGTCGCGCGCCCAGCTCGAAGCCACCCGCGCCCAGCTTGCCGAGGTGCAGGTGCAGCTCGGGGAGGCCGATCGCAATCTGGCACGCACGCGCGAGCTGGCCCGTCGCAAGCTGCTCAGCGAGTCGGCGCTGGACACCGCGCAGGCCCGGGCCGACGGCCTGCGCGCCAGCCTGGAGAGCACGCGCCGCAATGTCGTGGTGGCCGAGCGCAGCGTCGCCGTGCAGCAGCAGCAGCTCGACGATACCGTCGTGCGCGCGCCCTTTGCCGGCGTGATCACGGTGAAGAATGCCCAGCCCGGCGAGATGATCTCGCCGCTGTCGGCCGGCGGCGACGGCACGCGTACCGGCATCGGCACGCTGGTGGACATGGCCTCGCTGGAAGTGGAGGTCGACGTCAACGAGAACTTCATCAACCGCGTGCAATCCGGCCAGCCGGCGCAGACCACGCTCAATGCCTACCCGGACTGGAAGATCCCGTCCCGCGTCATCGCGGTGATTCCCACCGCGGATCGCAGCAAGGCAACGGTCAAGGTGCGCATCGCGCTGGAGGTCGACGATCCGCGGGTGCTGCCGGAGATGGGCGCGCGGGTCAGCTTCCTTGCGCCGGAGCAGCCGGATGCGGCGGCACCGGAGCGGCCGGTCGTGCTGGTCGACAGCGCCGCGATCGTGCGCGACGCGGCCGGCGTCGCCGTGTTCGTGCTGCGCGGGGAGACGGTGGAGCGACGCGCGGTGACGCCCGGCAAGACGCGCGGTGCCGACACCGAGATCACCGCCGGCCTCGCCGGCGGCGAGATCCTGGCGGCCAGCAGACTCGACGAGCTGGCGGACGGCGCCTCGGTGCGGCGCGACGATGCAGCAGCGGAGCAATGAACATGGCAAGTCCCCTGATCCGGTTGCGCGACGTCTCCAAGCACTACGTACGCGGCCGGCAGCGCGTCGAGGTGCTGCAGAAGCTGAGCCTGGACATCAACGAGGGCGATTTCCTCGCCCTGATGGGACCCTCCGGTTCCGGCAAGACCACCCTGCTCAACCTCATCGGCGGGCTGGATCGCGCCAGCCAGGGCAGCGTGATCGTGGCCGGCCAGCCGCTGGAGAAGCTCGGCTCCGGCGGCCTGGCCGCCTGGCGCGCGCGGCACGTCGGCTTCGTCTTCCAGTTCTACAACCTGCTGCCGGTGCTCAGCGCCGCGCGCAATGTCGAGCTACCGCTGCTGCTGACCCGCCTGTCCAGCGCGCAGCGCGCCCGCCACGTGACGGCCGCGCTGAGCATCGTGGGGCTGGCCGATCGCGCGCAGCACAAGCCGAGCGAGCTGTCCGGCGGCCAGGCCCAGCGCGTGGCGATCGCGCGTGCGCTGGTTGCGGATCCCACCCTGCTGGTCTGCGACGAGCCGACCGGCGACCTCGACCGCAAGACCGCCGACGAGATCCTCGGCCTGCTGCAGGAACTCAATCGCCAGCACGGCAAGACCATCGTGATGGTCACGCATGACCCGAAGGCCGCCGAATACGCCAGCCACCAGCTGCACCTGGACAAGGGCCAGCTGGTGGAACAGGCGCAGGCCTGAGGCCGCCACCATGACGCAGGTCTTCACGGCAGCACACGTCGCAGCTGCGGTCCTGCCCGGCGCCGGCTGGCGCGGCCGCGCATGAAATATTTCCCCCTGCTGTGGGCCGCGCTGTGGCGCCGCAAGCCACGCACCATCTATACGGGCCTGTCGATCGTGGTGTCCTTCCTGCTGTTCGGCCTGCTGCAGGCGTTCAACGCGGCGATCAACAGCGGCGTGGAAGTCTCCGGCGCCGATCGCCTGGTGACCACCGGCAAGTACTCGCTCACCCAGGTGCTGCCCTTTTCGTACTACCAGCAGATCCAGAACGTCGAGGGTGTCGCGCAGGCCACGCATGCCTCGTGGTTCGGCGGCGTCTACCAGAGCGAGCGCAACTTCTTCGCCCAGTTCCCGGCGGACGTCGAGAGCTATCTGGACATCTATCCGGAGATCGTGATCGCGCCGGACCAGCGGCAGAAGCTGCTCGAGACGCGCACCGGCGCGATCGTCGCCAGGACGCTGGCCGATCGCTTCGGCTGGAAGATCGGCGACCGCATCCCGATCCAGGCCACCATCTGGCCACTGGCCGACGGCAGCAACGCCTGGGAATTCGAGCTGGTGGGAATCTTCGACGCGCGCACCGCGGCCGAGCGCGGCCAGCAGGAGATGATGCTGTTCCGCCATGACTACTTCGACGAGGCGCGCAAGTTCGGCAAGGGCACGGTGGGCTGGTTCATCACGCAGGTCGAGGATCCCTCGCGCATGAGCGAGGTCGCGGCGCGCATCGATGCGCTGTTCGCCAACTCGCCCAACCCGGTCAAGACGCAGACCGAGAAGGCCTTCAACCAGGCCTTCATCAAGCAGCTGGGCGACATCGGCTTCATCATCAGCTCGATCATGGGGGCGGTGCTGTTCACGCTGCTGATGCTCACCGGCAACACCATGATGCAGAGCGTGCGCGAGCGCGTACCCGAACTGGCCGTGCTCAAGACCATCGGCTTTCGCGACGGCCAGGTGCTTTCGCTGGTGCTGGCCGAGGCCGGGCTGATGTGCCTGCTGTCGGCCGCGCTCGGCGTGGGGCTGGCCTCGATCCTGATCCCGCTGATGACCCCGCACCTGCCCTCGGGCTTCGCCGGCATGCAGCTGCGCCCGACGGTATTGCTCGATGCGCTGCTGATCGCGGCGGTGCTGGCGCTGCTGGTGGGCGCGCTGCCGGCGCTGCGCGCGATGCGCCTGGACATCGTCAACGCACTGGCAGGGCACTGACGCCATGTTCAGGCAGATCCTGGCCGTCACCCTGATGAACCTGCGCGCGATCCCGGGCCGACTCGGCACCTCGATGGTGATCGTGGTGGGCATCGGCGGCGTGGTCGGCGTGCTGGTGGCCCTGCTGGCAATGGCGGAAGGCTTCAAGCAGACCCTCGCCTCGACCGGTCGTACCGATCGCGCCCTGGTGCTGCGCGCGGGTTCCAACGACGAGCTCGCCAGCGTGTTCAGCCAGGAGAACTGGGCCATCCTGCGCGAGCTGCCCGGTATCCGGCGCGACGCCAACGATCAGCCGCTGGCCATCGCCGAGCGCTACATCCTGAGCGACGTACGCAAGCGCGGCGAGAACACCGGCGCCAACGTGGTCGTGCGCGGCACCACGCCCGACGTGCTGCGCGTGCGGCCCGAAGCACGCATCGTGGCAGGGCGCATGTTCGAGGAGGGCAAGCGCGAGGTGGTGGTCGGGCGCGGGGCGCTCGACCAGTACCAGGGCCTGGAGATCGGCAGCCTGGTGGAGGTGCGCGATGGGGCCTGGCCGGTGGTCGGCGTGTTCGAGACCGGCGGCGACGTGCACGAATCCGAAATCTGGGTGGACCTGGCCAGTCTCAACCAGGCGCTCCGCTCCTCGTTCTATGCCACCGCGACCGTGCACCTGCAGGACGATCGCGCCGAGACGCTGCAGGCGTTCAAGGACCGCATCAGCACCGACCCGCGCCTGAACCTGGGCGTGCAGCGCGAGCCCGACTACTACGCCTCGCGCTCGGTGGCCCTGGAGAAGTTCATCACCATCCTGGGCTATTCGGTGGCCGCGATCATGGCCATCGGCGCGGTGTTCGGCGCGCTCAACACCATGTATGCAGCGGTCTCCACCCGGACCATCGAGATCGCCACGCTGCGCGCGATCGGTTTCCATGCCGTGCCGGTGGTGATCTCGGTGCTGATCGAGGCGGTGCTGCTCGCCTTCCTGGGCTCGCTGCTGGGCGCGGCGATCGCCTACGGCGTGTTCAACGGCTACACCGTGTCCACGCTCAACTTCCAGACCTTCAGCCAGGTCGCGTTTGCCTTTCGCGTGACGCCGGATCTGGTCGTCCAGGGCATCACCTGGGCCTGCGTGATCGGCCTGCTCGGCGGGCTGTTCCCCGCCCTGCGCGCCGCCCGGATGCCGGTCGCCGAGGCCCTGCGCGCCGGCTGAAACGGATCGGCTGCGCCCTTCCGGCTGCCGAAGGACTCGGGTCCCGGCACCGGCCCGGTTTGGTCGGAAGCCGACAGGGATTGGCAGGCGGCGTCCCGGGACGCGTCACCGGCCGCGTGCCTTCAACATTCAGCACACGTCCATGGCGTATGGAAGGCCAGCGCCCGCGCGGGCCGGCTGGGCAGCCGATCCTGGCCGCCGACGCCGCCGCGACCCGGGTACGACTCCCTCGCAGCCGCCACGATCAAGCGCTTGGAGCCGCCTTCATCCGCCGATCCCGCCTGAAACCACGCCTTCATTCACCTGCGGTCCGAATCGGCACGCTTCTTGAGCGTTCGCACCCATGCTCCGCGATCTGCTCCCCGAAACCACGTTCGAGCCGACCGGTGTCCAGGCCGAGCTCGGTCGCCTGGAGCATGGCGGCGCGGGCCTGCGGACACGGCTGTCGCTGGCTTTCGATGGTGAACTCGAGCCCGCCTTCCTGCGCCATCGCGCGGAGTCGGTGCTCATGCTCCAGCGCATCGCGATGATCCTGGGGATGCTGCTGTACTCGGTCTACTTCGCCCACGACTTCGCGACCAGCCGCAACTTCGTCGATCCGCGCATCTGGGGGACGATGATGGTCTTCGCCCTGCCCGGGAACCTGGCGCTGTTCATCGCCACTTTCCTGCGCGACCCCTGGCGCTACACCCTGGTGGTGGCGCGCGTGGGGGCGCTGTTCCACACCGCGGGAATGCTCCTGCTGAGCGGGCTGGCGGCGGTGCACGGCACCGAGGTGCCGTTCGAATTCCTGATCATCCAGCTCCTGTACGACTTCTTCCTGCTCGGGCTGGTGTGGTCGCAGGCCAACGTCCTCGCCCTGCTGGCGGTGACGGGCGCACCGATGCTGATGATGATGCTGCAGCGCGACGCCGAGCAGGTGTTCGACTTCACCTTCTTCGTCACCAGCACCGCCCTGCTCAGCAGCATCGGCTGCCACCTGCAGGAGCGTTCCCAGCGCGTCGCCTGGCTGCGCGCGCAGCTGTTGCAGTCGATGTCCGAGCGCGATCCGCTCACGGGCGTCTACAACCATCGCAGCTTCTACTCGCGCGGCGACCGGCTGATCCGCCAGGCACGGCGCGAGGGCCGCAATGTCGCGGTGCTCGGCGTGGACATCGACTATTTCAAGCGCTTCAACGACGTCTACGGCCACCTGGCCGGCGACGAGTGCCTGCGCCAGGTGGCCAGGATCGTGGCCGAGCACGGGCGCCGCCCGCTCGACTTGGCGGCCCGCCTCGGCGGCGAGGAGTTCGCCGTCTTCCTCTACGACACCAACCGCGTCAACGCGCTGTCGCGGGCCGAGGACCTGCGCGAGGCGGTCAAGGCACTGCAGATCCCCGGACGCGCGCGCATCACCGTCAGCGTGGGCGTGGCCACCGCCACGCCGCTGGACGCGGTGACCATGGAAGCGATGGTCGGCCAGGCCGACGTGGCCCTGTACCGCGCCAAGCACGACCAGCGCGACTGCGTGCGCGAGTGGTCCGACAGCAAGCTGCGTCCCTCCCTGCAACTGGTCTCCAACGTCGCGCCGTAGGCGTGCAAGCGCGTAGCGCGTGGGCACCGGCGCGTCCGCGCCCAAAGATCTTTACCGCAAAGGCGCAAAGGAAAAAGAAAGGTCGCAAAGGATTTTGAAACCCCCCTCTCCCCATGCGACTTCATCGCATGGGGAGAGGGTCGGGGTGAGGGGCGGCCGCCATCCAGGCAGCGCCATGCCCGACCCACGATGCCCGTCGCCCCCGCTCTCTCCTGCGTGAACATCAGCGCTCCGCAGAGCCATACATAAGCCATTGCGACCTTTCTTTTCCCTTTGCGCCTTTGCGGTGAACATTTTTCCTACCGCAGGTATTGCGCCTTCACCGTCGCCGGCAGGAATTCCGACTTCGTCATCGGCACGTCGTAGCGCGCGGGCGGCTCCTGGCCGACCAGGCGACTCGCGAAATAGCGGCCGTCCTGCAGGTCGTAGGTGATCACCGGCAGGCAGTTGGCCGCCTGCACGTCGTACAGCGGCAGCAGGTGCCCTTCCTGGAAGCGCCACAGCTTGCCGGCGCGATCGTGGTTCTCCACCAGCACCACGTTCCAGGAATCCTCGTCGACATAGAACCGGCGCATCCCGAAGCCGTGCTTCTTGCCGCCGCGCTCGCTGGCCTCGATCACCCATGCGCGGTGCAGCTCGTAGCGCGTCGCCTGGTGATCCAGGTGCTTCGGCTTGAGCAGGCTGGCATAGCGGCGACTGCCGTCGGAGAGCCGGTAGCCGTTGTACGGCAGGTAGATCTCGCGCTTGCCCACCAGCTTCCACACGTAGCGGTCGAAGGCGCCGTTGTACATGTCGATCATGTCGATGAAGTACATGCCGTTGGTGGCAGGAAACGGCTGGTCGTAGCCGACCGGCGGAATGCGGAACAGCTTGCCTGCACCCGGCGGGCCGACCCAGATCGCGCGTGCATCCTTCTCGGAATTGGCGGTCTCGTGCGCCAGCGCCACGAAATTGCCGAGGCCCACACCGGAGAAGCGCAGCAGGTAGTAGAGCAGGATGTTCTGGCTGGCGATGTCGACCGGGTCCTGGGTGTTGCCGTAGCGGAAGAACACCCGCTCGTCGAGGCGCACGTCGAGCACCTGCCTGCCGTCGGCGCCGATCACGAACTGGCGGCTCTGCGCCTCGACGCTGTTGCCGCGGTAGCGCGTGCGGTGATTCCACATCACTTCCACGCCCGAATCCGGCCGAGGGAACGGAAAGCCCAGCTTCGCGCCTTCCAGCGCATCCGAGCCGGTGAGCTTCGCGCGCCCCAGGTTGGCTTGCGTGGCGTCGTAGATCGCCTGCGGATAGGCCACGCCACGACGCGTGGTGTACACCGGCATGCGATAGCCCGGGTCGCGCGCGAGCAGTTGCTGGTGCCCGATCGACAGCCGCGACCGGTGCTCGTCCAGGTTGGCGGCCGTGATGGTGAACAGCGGACGGTCGCCGGGATAGGGATCGACCAGGCGCCCTCCCTTCGCGAAGCCGGCGGGCCATTGCGAGGGAGTGAGGCCGCCGGTCCATGGCGGGATGCTGCCGTCGGCGTTGCCGTCGCGCTCCGCGCCCACCGGCGTGAGTTCGCCGCTGGCGGGACGCGTCGCGGCCGCCGCGCCGCCGGTCGCCGTACCCTGCGTCGTCGCAGCCATGGACGCCGGCAGGCTCAGGCTCTCGGCGAGCAGGCGGCTGCTCAGGGCCACCTCTTCAGCCTCGCGACGCGCCGCCTGCGCGGCCGCCGCCAGCGCCTGCTCGCGCGCGCGGCCCGACTCCAGGTAGGCAACCCAGTCGCCAGCCAGCTTCTTCTGCGGCGCGAACCCGGCCGCCTCGCGGAAGGCATCGAGCGCGCCGTCGACGTCGGCGAGCTGGTAGCGCGCCAGGCCCAGACTCATCAGCAGCGGCCCCGTCCTTGTGCCCATGTGCAGGGCCTGCAACAGCGACTGCACGGCGCGCGGGTAGTCCTCGCGCTCGAGGTGGAGCTGCGCCATCTGCTCGTGCAGCTCGCGGGTCGGACGCAGCGCCGCCAGCTCGTCCATCACGGTCAGCGCCAGGCGCGCCTCGCGCGCGCGCACCCACAGCGTCGCGAGCAGCCGCCGGTTCTCCACGTTCTTCGGCACCTGCTCACGCTGCATCCAGGCCTGCAGCACCGAGGCCGCCTCGAACGGGGCGCCGATCTGGCCGGTCAGCGTGACCAGGCGCAGGCGGTCCTGCGCGCTGGACAGGTAGCCCAGGCGGCTGGCGATCTCCATGGTGGCCTGTGCGCGCTCCTTGTTGCCGGCCTTCAGGTAGAGCGCCGACAACTGCAGCCAGGCCTCGCGTTGCGCCGCGTCATCGCGCAACTGCCGCTCCAGCAGCCGCGCCGCCTCGCCTTCCTGCCCGGCGCCGATCAGTGCCGCGACCAGGGCCTGCCGCCAGCTCGGATCGGGCCGCGGCGTGCCGGCGATGCCCTTCTTCAGCAGGGGCACCGCCTTGTCGTAGCGCCGCGTCTCGAGATACGCGGCGCCGAGCGCAACCAGGACCTCGGGTGTCGCGTCACCCGATTTCACCAGCGCCTCGAGCTGCGGCAGCTGCTGCCGGATGTCGCCCGTGGCCAGGGCCAGCGCGGCGAGATCCTTCTTCATCATCTCGGCGGCCGGCCCCGACAGTGCGCCGGTCCGGATCGCTTCCTGCAGCAGGCGTTGCGCTTCCTTGTAGTCCTTGTTCGCGGCGGCGGTGGCCGCCAGGTCGCGCAGCAACATCGCGCGCGCGTAGGGATCGGTGGTGGATCCGAGCAGCGCGGCAGGATCCTTCGACCCGGTCTGCGCCGGCGGCGGCGCGACCTCGCGCACCTCGCTGCGGTACTGCTGGGCGTATCCGGCTCCGGAGGCGCCATACAGGGCGAGCGCCAGCAGGCCGACGCCGTACATGCGGCCCGCGTGGCCGCCTGCCGGCGTGCCCGGCCTAGCGCCAGTTGTAGGCGCAGTCTTCATGGTTCATCGGCACGCGCTGCTTGACCTCTGCGGCCTTGCCGGTGGGCTCGTAGATCCAGTTGGTGATGCTCTCGATCGCCGCCGCCTCGAACACGCCGCGTGGATCGGCATCGACGATGCGGATGTCCTGCACGCGGCCATCGGGCATCACGATGAACATCGCTTCGACCCAGCCGTCCAGCTTCTGCTTGCAGGCCCAGTCCGGCATCTGCGGGCGCGCGGTGGACAGCGGCACCAGCGGTTTTCCCTTCCAGCCCGTCCCGCCCTGGCCGCCGGGGCCGGCGCCGCCCGCACCGCTCCCGCCCACCCCGTGGCCGAATCCACCGAAGGCACCGGCCTTGCCCAGCGACAGGCCCGGCGTGCCCAGCGCGACCGGCACCGCGATGTTGCCCACCTTCACCGGGTCGATCGCCAACGCAGGGATGTCCAGCGCCGGCAGGTCCGGACGTCCCAGGGCCGGTGGCGCCTTGGGCGGTGGCGGCGGCGCATTCTGCAGGGCCTGCATCCGATCGGCCGGCGGCTCGGTGGGCGGCTCGACCCGTGCGATATCGATGCCGTCGAGCAGGCGCTGCGGTCCCAGGCCCTCGGCCTGCGGCCCGCGGATGATCCAGCTGAGCAGCAGGAACAGGAGCGCCGTCAGCAGCAGTCCGAACACCGGCAGCACCAGCCAGCGCGCACCGCTCCGGTCCTGCATGGCGAGATTCATGGCCGGTCGCCCCCGCCGCTATTTCGGCGTGGCTGCGATCGACACGTCCGGCACGCCGGCCAGCCGCGCCTGGTCCATCGCCTCCACCATCAGGCCGGCGCGCGCGTCCCGATCGGCCTGGATCACGACCACGGCCTTGGGCTTGTCGCGTCGCATGCGTTCGATCTCGGTGCGCAGGCGGCGGATGTCGACATGCTCGCGGTTGATCCAGATCTCGTTCTGCGCCGAGATGGCCACGAAGATGCTGCTGCGATCCTCGGCCTGCGCGGTGCTGGCCGCCGGCTTGTTCACGCGGATGCCGGATTCCTGCACGAAGGCCGCCGCGATGATGAAGAAGATCAGCAGGTTCATGACGAAATCGAGCATCGGCGCAAGGTCGATGCCGGTGTCTTCGGGCGGCGGGTTGTGGCGGCGGAATTTCATGGCGAGAGTCCGCGGATCCCGGATTGTTCACCGCAAAGGCGCAGAGGGAAAAGAAAGGACGCGAAGAAAGCCTCAACCAAAGCGAAAACTCTTTGCGCCCCTTCCTGCTTCTCCTTTGCGACCTTTGCGGCCATGGTTTTCTCTCAGCCGGGTGCGATCAGATCGTGCAGCCGTTCTGCTTCGACCCGCACGCGCGACTGGAACAGGTTCGAGAAGAACAGCCCGATCACGCTGACCACCAGCCCGGCCATCGTCGCGATCATCGCGTGCGAGATGCCGTCGGCCATCGCGCGCGTGTCGCCGCCGCGGCTGAAGGCCATCGCGTCGAAGACCTGCAGCATGCCCATCACGGTGCCGAGCAGGCCCAGCAGCGGCGCCATCGGCACCATCACCTTGATGACGGGCAGGCCGGCCTCGAGGCCGACGCGCAGCTGCGAGATCAGCGCCAGGCGCACCCGTTGCGCAACCCAGCTCTGGTGTTCGTCGCGCTGGTTCCATTGCGTCAGCGCGGCCGCGCGTGCCTTTGGGTAGATCCGCCACAGGTACCAGCTGCGTTCGAGCGCAACGGTGATCAGCACCGCGCAGGCGGCGAGAATCCAGCGCGTCACCCAACCGCCGGCGTCGAGGAAATCCCCCAGGGTGTCGTACTGGATCGCGAGGGACTGGACGAGCAGGTCAAGCATGCCGTCCTCCCTGCGCCTCGAGACGCTGCGCCAGCAACCCGGCCGCCTGTTCGTCGAGAATCTGCGTCAGCGTGCGCGAACGCGCCATCAGGAAGCTGTTCACGAACAGGAGCGGAATCGCGACGATCAGGCCCAGCACGGTGGCGATCATCGCCTGCGAGATGCCGCCGGCCATCAGCCGTGGATCGCCGGCGCCCACCTCGGTGATGACCTGGAAGGTGATGATCATGCCGATCACGGTGCCCAGCAGGCCGAGCAGCGGACCCGCCGCGACGATCATGCGCAGCAGGGACTGGAAGCGTTCGAGCCTGGGCGTTTCACGCAGCACGGCTTCGGACAGACGGGTCTCCAGCACCTCGGGATCCTGCGTGGTGTCGCCGTGCAGGCTGGCCAGCACCCGCCCGAGCGGATTGTCCTGACGCGGCTGCGTGACGTCGCCGAGCTGGCGGCGCACGCGTCCGCCGATCCACAGCAGGTAGACCAGCTGCCAGGCCGCCAGCACCGCGCCGAGCACGCCGATGGCGATGATGACGTAGCCGACCAGGCCGCCCTGGTGGACGCGCTCGATGGTGGTCGGGCGCTCGGCGATCAGGCGCAGCAGGTCGCCGCGCGAAGGATCGACCAGCACCGCGTGCAGGCCTTTGTCGGCCTCGATGAACGGCCGCGCGAGGCCGGCGAGGTCCCCGGGCTGTCGCGACAGCACCGCCAGCCGGCCGTCCCCGGCCTGCAGGGTGAGATAGCCGTCGGCAGCGAGCGCGGTGAACAGACCCACGCGCACGACTTCCGTCGACTGCCTTTCGCCCAGCGCATCGACCACGTCGGTGGTGAAGCGCGCCACGCGGCCACTCTCGACCGCCTCCTGCGCGTACAGGAACCACAGTCGTTCGAGGTCGGCGACGCCCGGGATCTCGCTGGCCTGCGCGATCCGGTCGAGGAAGCCGACGCGGTCGGGGAACTGCGCGCTGACCAGCGAGCCCGCGACCTGGCCGCGGAATTCGCCCGCCGCCTGGGCAATGGCGGCATACATCTGGCCGGAGTCGCCGACGCGCTCGGTGAGCCGTTTCTCGAGTTCGGCAATGTCCGCCTGCCCCGCGGCGAAGCGCGCCTTGGCCTGGTTGGCCCGCGCGCTTGCGGCAGCCAGATCCGCCTCGGCGCGCGCCAGCAGCGCGGCCTGCTCGTTCTTGTTGCGCAGGAAGCGCTGCTCGCGCTCGGCATTGAGGCGGGCGGATTCCTGCGAGCCCTGCTGGATCTGCCTGAGCAGCTCGTCCATCCCCTTGTCCTGCGCCATGGCCGGCAGCGCGAACAGGACCAGCAGGCCGCCCAGCAGCCAGCGTTTCATGATCCGGCCCCCGCGGCGGGCATCGGCAGACGCAGCAGATCGGGGGCCGCCGTCTCGCGCGCGATGCGCAGGCCATGGCGGATCTCGCTGACGTGTTCATGCGCGAGTTCGATCCAGCCACCGGCGGCGGCGTCCCACATCCCGGCCTGGTGACCATCCGTGCTCAGGTAGTACAGCGCGGTGCGCCCGACGCGCAGCACGTCGACCGTGCGGCCCTCCACCTCGGCACGTTCCGCACCCAGCGAGCGGCCGTACTCGGCCTCGATCTGCCAGGACTCGAGGATGCGCCTGAACTTGTCGGCGTTGCTCGCCGCCGGATCGCCCATGAACTTCTTCAGCGATTCGAGCCGCTCCCTGCGCTCGGTGCCCAGGAAGGGCAGGTCCAGGGCGATGAACTGCTCCAGGCCCTGGACCATGCGCAGCATCAGCGGCAGCAGCTCGCGCTCGGTGCGCTCCATCTGTTCGATCTGGCGCACCAGCGAGGCCTTCTCCGCCTCCTGCGCTGCAACCAGTTCATCGAGCTGGCCGGCATAGACGCCGAGCTGCTGCGCCTGCCAGCTCGCCGAGCGGTAGCGCTCGAGCATCGCGCGGGTCTGGTCGTCGAGCCGGTCGATCCGCTCCTGCGAAACCCGCGCCGCACGGTTGGCTTCCACCGTGGCATCGATGGCCCGTCCGGTCGGATCGGTCTGCGCCGCCGCCACACCCAGCACCGCGGCCGCCGCCAGCAGCACGCACATCCCGCCTCGCCCGAGATTCATGCCGGACCGCTCTCCATGCTTCGCCCGCGGCATCTTGCCCAGCCCGCCTCGCTAAAATCCACCCATCGCACACCAGCGGAACAGGAGAACGGACCATGGCGACCACGGCGCATTCACCGGGATTCCTCGCGCTGGTGGATGCCGCGCGGCGCGGGGTCCGCGAGATCGCGGCCACCGAACTGCCCGGCGAACTCGCTGCCCGCCGCGACGCGGCCCTGATCGATGTGCGCGAGCAAAGCGAGTACGCCACGGCGCATCTGGTGGGTGCCGAGCACCTGGGCAAGGGCGTGATCGAGCGCGACATCGAACTGCGCCATCCGGATCGCGACCAGCCGCTGTACCTGTACTGCGGTGGCGGCTTCCGCTCGGCATTGGCGGCGCAGAGCCTGCAGAAGATGGGCTATACCCAGGTCACCAGCGTGGACGGCGGCTGGAAGGCGCTCAAGGACCTGCTGCCGATCAGGCCCTAGCCCGGTCCGCGTACCCGGGGCGCTGCGCAGGCATCGCGCAAGGGCCCCCGGCTTGGCCGGGCCAGGGATGCCCGTTTACAGGTGCAGGCCGCACTCGGTCTTGGGCTTGCCCAGCCAACGACCCGCGCGACCCTCGCCCGGCACGGTGCAGTGCGTGCAGCCGATCGACTGGTAGCCCTTGTCCACCAGCGGGTGGAACGGCAGGTCGTGCTCGCGGATGTAGGCGTCGCGCTCCTCGCGCGTGACGTCGATCATCGGGTTGAACTTGATCATGCCGCGGCGGATCTCGAAGATCGGCAGGCTGGCGCGATGGTCGGTCTGCCAGCGCATCAGGCTCGACACCCATACGTGGTAGTTCGGCTTGATCGCCTCCAGCGGCTCGACCTTGTTCACCGAGCAGCAGAAATCCGGGTCCTTGAGATACGTCTGTTCCTGCTGGGTGAACTGGTGTTTCCAGTCCTCCGCCCTGATGTCCTTGACCTTGAGGTGGAACAGCTCGACCAGGTAGTTGCGGTACTCCACCGTCTCCGGGAAGTGGTAACCGGTATCGATGAAATGGACGATCTGGTCGGGGCGGATCCGCGACACGATGTGCAGGAAGTAGGCCGAGGTCGCAGCGAACGAAGAGGTCACCATCACCTTCTCCGGCGCGAAGTCGCGGTAGAGCTGGTAGAGACGTTGCTCGAAGTTCAGCGATGCGTAGCGCTGGTTGAGCGTCTCGATCTGGGCCTCGTCCAGGCCCGCGAAGGTGGCTGCTTTTTCCATGGTCATCGGGGAATATCCGGCTCTTGACCGCTGCCGGTGCCTGCGTATCGAATTGGATGCGCAGTGTATGGGCCCGATCTTTGGCGCCTCAACGGCACGGCCCGCGAAACAGGAAAGGATATAAGGTCATTCGATTTCGGGCCGGCCCGCCGCGGTCCGCGGACCGCCGCCGCGAAAGGCTGCCGCTACAATGCCGGCCCTTTCCGCCAGGCTCGGCAATTCCTCAAGCCCATCAATGGACAAGACCTTCGATCCCGGCTCCATCGAGGCGCGCTGGCGCGCATTCTGGGAGCGCCACGACTGCTACGCCCCCGCCGGCCAGGGTGAGCCCTACAGCATCCTGATCCCGCCACCGAACGTGACCGGCACCCTGCACATGGGCCACGCGTTCCAGCACACGATCATGGACGCGCTGATCCGCCATGCCCGCATGAGCGGTCGCGACACGCTGTGGCAGATGGGAACGGACCATGCCGGCATCGCCACGCAGATGGTCGTCGAACGCAACCTCAAGCTCGAAGGCGTGGGCCGGCACGAACTGGGTCGGGAAAAGTTCGTCGACAAGGTCTGGGAGTGGAAGGCCCACTCCGGCGGGATCATCGAACAGCAGATCCGCCGGCTGGGCAGCTCGGTCGACTGGTCGCGCAACCGCTTCACGATGGACGAGGGCTATTCGAAGGCCGTCATCGAGCACTTCGTGCGGCTCTACGAGGATGGTCTGATCTACCGCGGCAAGCGCCTGGTGAACTGGGACCCGGTGCTGCAGACCGCGATCTCGGATCTCGAGGTGGTCAACGAGGAGGAGAACGGCAAGCTCTGGCACTTCCGCTACCCGCTGGCCGACGGTTCGGGCCATTTGACGGTGGCGACCACGCGCCCGGAGACCATGCTCGGCGACACGGCGGTGGCCGTGCATCCGGAGGACGAGCGCTATCGCCACCTGATCGGAAAAACGGTACGCCTGCCGCTGGCGGATCGCGAGATCCCGGTGGTCGCCGACGACTACGTCGACCGCGAGTTCGGCACCGGCGTGGGCCAGATCACGCCGGCGCACGACTTCAACGACTGGCAGGTCGGCCAGCGCCACGGGCTGGCGCAGATCAATATCCTGACGCCGGTGGCCACCCTCAACGACGCCGTGCCGGTCGCCTACCGCGGGCTGGACCGCTACGTCGCGCGCAAGAAGGTGGTGGCCGACCTCGACGCGTTGGGGCTGGTCGAGAAGATCGAGGACCACAAGCTCAAGGTGCCGCGCGGCGATCGCAGCGGCGCGGTGCTCGAGCCCTATCTGACCGACCAGTGGTTCGTCGATCTCACACGCAAGACGCTGCCCGATGGCCGGCCCGGTGGCTGGAGCGCGATCACCAAGCCCGCACTGGATGCCTTTGCCGACGGCCGCATCCGCTTCGTGCCGGAAAACTGGATCAACACCTACCGCCAGTGGCTGGACAACATCCAGGACTGGTGCATCTCGCGCCAGCTCTGGTGGGGACACCGCATTCCCGCGTGGTACGACGCCAACGGCGCCATCTACGTCGGCCGCAACGAGGCCGAGGTCCGCGCCAGGCACGGCCTGTCGCCGGAGGTGGAGCTGCGCCAGGACGAGGACGTCTTCGACACCTGGTTTTCATCGGACATCTGGCCGCTGGCAACGCTCGGCTGGCCGCAGGCCGGCGAGGCCCTGCAGAAGTTCTACCCAAGCAGCGTGCTGGTCACCGGCTTCGACATCATCTTCTTCTGGGTCGCGCGCATGGTGATGATGACCGACGCGCTGGCCGGGAAGATCCCGTTCCCGGGCATGGCCGTCTACAACGCGTCGAAGTACGCCGCCGTCGGGCTCACAGCCGCCGTACGCCGGGAACTCCACGGCACCGGAGTCACGGTCAGCGCCGTACTCCCGAGCGCCGTCCGCACCTCACTCTCCTCCGGGGTCCGCCTCGGCGGCCTCCTCCCCACCGTCGAGCCGACCGACGTAGCCGCCGCCATCCTCCGCACCTGCCGCACCCGCCAACCAGAGATCGCCGTACCGCGCTGGCTGGCCGCCTGGAAGGTCCTCGACGGCCTGACCCCGTCGTCACTCATGACCGTCGCCCGGCGCTTGGCCGGCGACGACCGCGGCCTCACCGCCGACGCCACCGCCCGCGCCGCCTACACCGACCGCGTCGCCGCCTTCACC
>CAMLNE010000022.1 GCA_946481265.1 uncultured Panacagrimonas sp.
CTTCGAAGCCTTCGCGCTCGCCGGTGAACTGATCGCCAACAGCATGGGCCTGGGATTCGCCCAGCTCGCCGATCCGGTGCGGGGCGTGAACACGCCGATCGTCGGCCAGTTCCTGATCGTCGTGGCCAGCCTGCTGTTCATCGCCACCGGCGCGCACCTGACCCTGATCGAGGGCCTGGCGGCGAGCTTTCGCAACGGGCCGGTCGCGCAGACCGTGCTCGACCTGTCCAGCGTGCGCCTGATGCTGGACTGGGCCGGCAGCCTGTTCGCCGGCGGCGTGCAGCTTGCCCTGCCGGTGCTGGCCGCGATGCTGGCGGTGAACCTGGCGATCGGCGTCCTCGGCCGCTCCGCGCCGACCATCAACCTGCTGGCCGTCGGCTTCCCGCTGACCCTGGTGCTGGGCCTGATGATGCTGCAGTCCCTGATGCCGGGCCTGGCCGACCTGCTGTCCAGCTGGCTGGACGGTGCCTGGCCGACGATGTCGAGCCTGGCCGGGGACGGCTGAGCCATGTCGGAGAGCAGCAGTCAGGACAAAACCGAACGCGCCACACCCAAGCGCGAGCGCGACGCGCGCGAGAAGGGCCAGGTCGCACGCTCGCGCGAGCTGACCACCGCGGTGCTGGTCGCCGGTGGCGCGGCGGTGCTGCTCGGCAAGGGCGCGCAGATGTGCCTGGAAGCGGTGCAGGTCCTACGCGGGGCGCTGGAGATCGATCTCGACGAATTCGCCACCACCGGCGACATGGCGGGCAGCTTCGGCGAACTGCTCATCGCCGGCCTGATGGTCGCCGCGCCGGTGCTGGGCCTGGGCTTCCTGGCCGCCCTGATCGCGCCGCTGTTGCTCGGGGGCTGGAACTTCAGCACCAAGGCGATGATGCCGCAGTTCTCGCGCATGAATCCGGTAACCGGACTGGGGCGCATCTTCTCGGTGCGGGGGCTGGTCGACCTGGCGATGGGCGTGATGAAGGTGGTTGTGCTCGGCGGCATCGGCGGCGCCGTGCTGTGGTCGCAGCGCCTCGAGCTCGGCTCGCTGGCGCGCCTGGATCCGGCCAGCGCGATCGTGCAGGCCGGTGCGGGCGTGATGCACCTGTTCGGCTGGCTGGCCGTCGGGCTGGTCGCGATCGCCGCGCTGGACGTGCCCTGGCAGTGGTACCGGCACGGCCGCGATCTGCGCATGACCCGCCAGGAAGTCCGCGACGAGTTCAAGCAGGCCGAGGGACGCCCTGAGGTCAAGGCCAAGATCCGCCAGGCGCAGCAGGCAATGGCACGCAACCGCATGATGGCGGCGGTGCCCACGGCCGACGTCATCGTCACCAATCCCACCCATTACGCGGTTGCGCTGCGCTACAACGCCGGCGGCATGCGTGCGCCCAAGGTGGTGGCCAAGGGCGCCGAGCTGGTGGCCGCCGCGATCCGCGAGCTGGGCCGCGAGCATCGCATCCCGATCGTCTCGGCGCCGCCGCTGGCGCGTGCGCTGTACCGCTCGGTGGAGATCGACCAGGAGATTCCCGCTGCGCTGTTCCAGGCGGTCGCGCAGGTTCTGAGCTACGTCTTCCAGTTGCGCGGCTGGCGCGGCGGCACGCCGCCACCCGAGCCGCCGAACGTGGGCGAGGTGCCGGGCGGAGAGAGCGACGCGGTGCCGCCGAACGGCTGATCCGGCCCGGCGATCGGGCCCCGGGACTGGAGGAACAGGAACTGCACGGCGCGCCCTGGGCCCCTTCGGGTATGCCCGGAGATTGACGCGCTGATGAAAGGTCCGAGTCCCTCGGTGGTGCCCCGTGCCAGACGACGTTTCGACGTCATGTCGGCCGACCGCGCGCGCGTCCTCGTCCTGCTGCTGCCGGTGATCGGCGCGCTGATCCTGATCTCGGCCTGGAGCCTGCTGTCGCATCCGGCGACGCACAGGTTCGAATTCGCCTTCGTGCTCGGATGCGGGTTCGGCATGCTGCTGATCACCCTGCTGTTCCGCATCGGGCGCATGAGCTACGCGTTCACCGCCGGCGCGGGCCTGGCGATCCTGGGCGCGCTGCTGCTCGATCGCATCCTGGTCCTGTTCCTGTCCGGTTACTTCGATCCTCAGGAACGCAGCCTGTTCATGCCGGTCCTGTCGGCCTTGCCGATGCTGTACATGATGGCCTTCGCGCTGCTTCCGGTACGGCGCGCCGAGCGCCTGGCACTGGGCCTGTGGCTGCCGATGTCCATCCTGATCACCGTGCTCAGCCTTCGGTACTGGGACGAGCCCGCCAGGCACGGTTCGCTGGTGACGCTGTGGGCCGGGGTCTGGCTCGGACATGGCATGTACCTGCTGCTGTTCTCCCTCGTCGGCCGGCGGCAGCAGGCCCTGGTCGACCGGCATGTCGAACTGGCCGCGCGCGACCGTGCGCTGAGCGAGCAGGCCAGCCGCAGCGAGGCGCGCTTCCGCGGCCTGTTCGACCTGGCCGCGGTGGGCATCAATGTCACCGACGAGAGCGGCCGCTACCTGATGGTGAACAGCCGCATGGCCGAGATGCTCGGCTACTCGCGCGAGGAACTGCTGTCGATGAACCTCGAGGACCTGACACCGGAGGCGGACCGCGAAGGGCTCTGCACCCAGTTGCAGCGCATGGTGTCGGGAGACTCCGATCGCTTCCAGATGGAAAGGCGCTACCAGCACAAGGACGGAAGCATCGTCTGGGCCGAGGTCCACGTGCGCGAGATTGAGGAGCCGTCGCCGGGGCGGCGCCGGTTCCTCTGCGTGTCCGTGGACATCACCCTGCGGCGCCGCGCGGAGGCCCAGGCGGCCGAGGATCGCCGCATCCGCGACTTCCATTTCGAGAACACGCCGCTGGCCGTGGCCGAGTGGGACCCGCAGATGCGCGTCCGACGCTGGTCGCCGCGCGCCGAGCAGATGTTCGGTTGGAGCGAGGCCGAGGCCCTGGGTCACTGCGTCGAGGAACTGCGCATGGTGCCTGCCGACCAGATCCAGGCGCGCCGCGAGCGGCTCGCGCGCATGTTCGACAACAAGCAGTCCCACGCCGTGGCCGTCATGCAGCTCCTGCACCGCAGCGGCCGTGCGCTGTGGGTCGAGGTCCACAACTCGATCGTGCGCGATGCGGACGGCCAGGTGCAGGCGGTGGTGTCCATGGTGCTGGACATCACCGAGAGCCAGCAAATCCTGCACATGCTCAACGAGAGCGAGGCGCGCTTTCGCAGCATCTTCAACCAGGCCGCGGTGGGCATCGCCCTGCTCGACGCCGAGGGCCACTGGCTCAACGTCAACCACAAGCTGTGCGAGATCCTGGGGTACTCGCTGGACGAGCTGATGCAGACCGATTTCCAGTCCATCACCCATCCCGAGGATCTGGACCGCGACATGGAGATGGTGCGTGCCCTCATCGCCCACGAACAGGATCAGTACAGGATGGAGAAGCGGTACCTGCGCAAGGATGGCCGCGTGCTCTGGGCCATGCTGTGGGTGCGCCGCTACGACGCCACGGATGGGACGCCCACGCGGTTCGTGTCGGTGGTCGAGGACATCGACGAGCGCAAGGCGGCCGAGGAGCGCATCCAGGCACTCACCACCAGCCTGGAACTGCGCGTGTCGGAACGTACCGCCCAGCTTCGCGACATCATCCGCGCCGGCCAGCGCCGCAACGAGGAGCTGACCCTGATCACCGAGATGGGCGGATTGCTGTCGGCCGCGACCGACCTGGGCGAGGCCGGGCAGATCGTCGGGCGCTTCCTGCCCCGCATCTTTCCGCTGGCCGACGGCGCGCTCTACCTGGGGGACCGGGCCGGCGAGCGGTTCGAGCGCGAGACGTCCTGGGGCGACGGCAGGGCCGGCATCGCCAGCTTCGATGTGCACGACTGCTGGGCGCTGCGTCGCGGAACGCCCCACCACGTCGAGGGCGAGCCCGACGCGCTGCACTGTGCCCATGCGCATCCGGACAACTGGAAGCATCCGCACCTGTGCGCGCCGATCCATGCGCTGGGCGTGCCGCTGGGCCTGATCGAGCTGGCCTGGGGCCGCACCTCGGACGGCTGGGCGCCGGAGATCCCGCTGGTGCGGATGGTGGCCGAGAAGGTTGGCCTGGCCTTCGGCAACCTGCGCCTGCGCGAGGAGCTGAGCCGGCAGGCCCTGGTCGATCCGCTGACCGGCCTGAACAACCGACGCTGGCTGGAGGACGCGCTGCGCGTGCGGGTGGCACGCCAGTCGCGCACCGGCGAGGGCTTCGCGGTGCTGATGATCGACGTCGATCATTTCAAGTCGATCAACGACGGCTACGGCCACGACGCCGGTGACAGTGCGCTGCGCGAGATCGGCGTGGTGCTGGCGCGCGCGGTTCGAGACGGCGAGGCGGCGGCGCGCTTCGGTGGAGAGGAATTCACCGTCATCCTCGATACGGTCAGCCCGGACGAGGCACAGGCGGCCGCGGAACGCATCCGCGAGGCGGTCACCACGCTGCGCATCCGGGTCCAGGCGCGCGAGCTGCCGCCCCTGACCGTGTCGATCGGCGCGGCACTCCACCCGATCAACGGTCGTGACGCGGCGGCGGTGCTGGAGAGCGCCGATCAGGCGCTGTACGCGGCCAAGCGCGGCGGTCGCAACCAGGTGCGGATGGCCACGCACAAGCACTGATCCGCGATTCGGGGCGCAGGGCCCCGGATCCGGCCCGAAGCTGCCTTCGTTCTCTCGCCTCTTCGAGGTGCTCCTGGAACCGCAAGGGCTGCCCTAGAACAGAACTTGCTCCGGTCCGGCTCCAAACGGCGCAGGGAGCAAGATGAACAAGTTCGGCGGGGTGCTCGGCAAGGTGCAGGCGATCGGGCGCAGCGGCCTGGGCGCGCCGCTGCTGTTGCTGAGCATTCTGGGGATGATGGTCGTGCCGCTGTCGCCGCTGGTATTGGACCTCGCCTTCACGTTCAACATCGCGCTGTCGATCGTGGTCCTGCTGGCCGTGGTCAACGTGATGCGGCCGCTGGATTTCAGCGCCTTTCCCACCGTGCTGCTGATGGCCACGCTGCTGCGCCTGGCGCTGAATGTCGGCTCCACCCGAGTCGTGCTGCTGCACGGCCACGAGGGACCGCACGCGGCCGGAAAGGTGATCGAGAGCTTCGGCGAATTCGTCGTCGGCGGCAGCTTCGCGGTGGGCATCGTGGTCTTCGTGATCCTGACCATCGTGAATTTCATGGTGGTCACCAAGGGCGCCGAGCGTGTCTCCGAGGTGTCGGCGCGCTTCATCCTGGACGCCCTGCCGGGCCGCCAGATGGCGATCGACGCAGATCTGAACGCCGGGTTGTTGACGCGCGAGGAGGCCAAGGCGCGTCGCGACGAGGTGCGCGAGGAAGCCGACTTCTACGGATCGATGGACGGCGCCTCGAAATTCATCCGTGGCGACGCCATCGCCGGCATCCTGATCCTGTTCATCAGCATCGTCGGTGGCCTGTTCATCGGCACGATGGAACACGGCCTGGACCTGGCCACCGCCGGACGCAACTACACCCTGCTCACCATCGGTGACGGCCTGGTCGCACAGGTCCCCTCGCTGCTGATGTCGGTGGCGGTGGCGGCGCTGGTGACGCGCATGTCGCGCGCGCAGGACATCGCCGGCACCGTGGTCCGGCAGGTCTTCGCGCAGCCGCGGGTCCTGGCCGTGGCCGCCGGCGTGCTGGGCCTGGTCGGGGTGATCCCGGGCATGCCCAACCTGGTTTTCCTGCTGCTGTCCGGCGCCTGCGGCGGCGGCGCCTGGCTGCTGATGCGCCGCGCGCGCCAGCCGGCTGCCGAGGCGATGGAAGCGCCCAAGGCCGACAAGCCGGCCGAGCTGAGCTGGGACGACGTGCAGCCGGAGGATCCGCTGGGACTGGAAGTGGGCTACCGGCTCATCCCGCTGGTCGATCCGCGCCAGGGCGGCGAGCTGATGCCGCGCATCAAGGGCATCCGCCGCAAGCTGACCCAGGAACTGGGCTTCCTGGTGCCGCCGGTGCACATCCGCGACAACCTCGAGCTGCCCCCCAATGGGTATCGCATCACCTTGCTCGGCGTACCGCTGGCCAGCGGCCAGATCCACGCGGATCGCGAACTGGCGCTGAACCCCGGCCGCGTGTTCGGCACGGTGGAAGGCATCGCGACCAAGGATCCGACCTTCGGCATGGATGCCGTGTGGATCGAGCGCGGACGCCGCGAGCACGCGCAATCGCTGGGCTACACCGTGGTCGATGCTGCCACCGTGATCGCCACCCACCTGTCGCACCTGGTCGGCGAACACGTCGCGGAGCTGTTCGGTTTCGACGAGGCGCAGCAGCTGCTCAACGGCCTGGCACGGACCTCGCCCAAGCTGGTCGAGGACCTGGTGCCCAAGACGATGCCGCTGGCCATCTTCGTCAAGGTGCTGCAGGGCCTGTTGGCCGAGCGCGTGTCGATCAAGAACCTTCGCGTGATTGCCGAAGCCTTGGCGGAGGCCGCGCCGCGCAGCCAGGATCCCGTCGTGCTCACGGGTGCCGCGAGGGTCGCGCTGAGCCGTCAGATCGTGCAGGAAATCAATGGTCTCGACGAAGAACTTCAGGTCCTGACCCTGGCGCCGCCTTTGGAACAGGTGTTGCAGAACAGCGTGGCAACGGGCAACGCCGCTCTGGAACCTGGACTCGCCGAACGCATGCACACCTCGCTCGTCACACACGCACAGCAACAGGAGATGAGCGGCCGCGTGCCGGTGCTGCTCGTGCCGCAGGCGCTGCGCCCGATCCTGTCGCGCTTCACGCGCCAGACCATCCCGGCGCTGCGCGTGCTGGCCTACAACGAGATTCCCGAGTCGCGGCGCATCCGCATCGCGGCTGCCGTGGGCGCCTGAGGGGATCGTGATGAAGATCAAGCGATTCATCGCCCCCAGCATGCGTGAGGCCATGCGCATGGTGCGCGAGGAGCAGGGCCCGGACGCCGTGATCCTGTCCAATCGCCGGCTCGAAAACGGCATCGAGGTCGTCGCCGCCACCGATTACGACGCCGCGCTGATCATGCAGGCCGCAGAGCGCAGCGAGCAGCCCGTCGCCGAAGTGCGCACGGCGGCCGTCTCCCGGCCGATCGAGATCGTGCCGGCACACGTGCCGCCGGTTGCCAGCATGTCCGCTCCGGCGGGCCCCGCGGCCGCCGACCTTGATGCGCTCAAGTCGGAGATGCAGTCGCTGCGTCGCCTGATGGAGCAGCAGGTCGCCGGCATGGCCTGGAACGATCTCAAGACGCGCAACCCGGTCCGCGCCGACGTCGTGCGCCGTCTGATCTCGCTCGGCCTGGAGATGGGGCTGGCCCGCGAGATCGCCAGCGAGATTCCCGACGGCACCGACGCCGAGCGCGCGCGCTTCCTGCCCTTGGCGCTGCTTGCCCGACGCCTGCCGACCTTCAAGCACGAGTGGCTGGAAGCGAATGCCACGCAGGGCGAGCCTCGCAACGAGGTGATCGCCCTGGTCGGCGCCACCGGCGTGGGCAAGACCACCACCATCGCCAAGCTCGCCGCCCGCTATGTACAGCATTGGGGCCTGCGCGACGTGGCGCTGATCACCACCGACCATTTCAGGATCGGCGCGCAGGAGCAGCTGTTCACCTACGGCCGCCTGCTCGGGGTGCCGGTGCTCACCGCCGACAACCAGCGCGAGCTGTGCCTGGCGCTGGAGAAGCTCAAGGATCGCCGGCTGGTGCTGATCGATACCGCCGGCATGTCGCCGCGCGACCAGAACCTGCACAAGCAGTTCGCCATGCTGTCCGGCCTGCCGGTGCCCAATCGCACGGCGCTGGTGCTGTCCGCGACCAGCCAGGCGGCGGACCTGGACGACCAGTACCGCCGCTTCGCCGCCGCCGGTCCCGGCGCGGTGATCCTCACCAAGCTCGACGAGGCCACCCGCGTGGGCGCGGCACTGTCGGCCGTCGTGCGCCAGGGCATCCCGCTGGGCTACGTGGCCGATGGCCAGCGTGTGCCGGAAGACCTCGCGGTGGCGCGTGCAGACCAGCTCGTCCTCAGGGCGATGGCGGCGTCGCGCACGAATGCGGCGACGCCCGACGATGAAGAGATGTCCCACCAGTTCGCAGGAGCGGTCCATGGGTAACAGGAATGACCAGGCGGCAGGCTTGCGTGTGCTGCGCCCGGCCAAGCCGGTGCAGGTCATCGCGGTTGCCAGCGGCAAGGGCGGTGTCGGCAAGACCAGCGTTTCGGTCAACCTGTCGACGGCGATGGCCATGAGCGGCAAGCAGGTGATGCTGCTCGACGGCGACCTGGGCCTGGCCAATGTCGACGTGATGCTCGGCCTGCAGCCGACCTGCAACCTGGCCCACGTGCTGGCCGGGCAGTGCACGCTCGACGAGACGATCCTGCCGGGGCCCGCGGGCCTGATGGTGGTGCCGGCCTCGAGCGGCAAGAAGAACATGGCCGAGCTCAACCGCGCCGAGAACGCCGGCCTGATCCGCGCCTTCAGCGAGCTGTCCCGACCGCTCGACGTGCTGGTGGTGGACACTGCCGCGGGCATCGCCGACTCGGTGATCAGCTTCACGCAGGCGGCGCAGGAAGTGATCGTGGTGATCTGCAACGACCCGGCTTCGCTCACCGACGCCTACGCGCTGATCAAGGTGCTCAACCGCGACCACGGCGTCGAACGCGTGCAGGTGCTGGCCAACATGGTGCAGAACCTCGCCGAGGCCCGGGAGATCCACGAGAACCTGCGCCGCGTGGCGGAGCGCTTCCTCGACGTCACGCTCAACTTCATGGGCTTCGTGCCGCAGGACGAGTGGCTCAAGCGCGCCATCCGCCGCCAGCAGCCGGTCGTGCAGGCCTATCCGAATTCCGCCGCCGCGCAGGCCTTCATCGGCCTGGCCAAGAAGGCGGAAGCCTGGGGCATGCCCAAGGGCGCGCGCGGCAACCTGGAGTTCTTCGTCGAGCGCCTGGTGAGCCGCGGCGAGGCGCAACTGGCCAGCATCGCGGTATGAGCGCCCTGCCGCGGGAAGCCGTCGCGCGCTACCAGCGCGCCCAATCGCCGGACGCTGCGCTGATCGAACAGCACGCCGGACTGGTCAAGCGCATCGCCTACCACCTGGCGGCGCGCCTGCCTTCCAGCGTGGAGATCGACGACCTGGTCCAGGCCGGCAGCATCGGCCTGCTCGAGGCCGCCCGGAACTACCAGGGCGATCGCGGCGCGAGCTTCGAGACCTTCGCCGGCATCCGCATCCGCGGCGCCATGCTCGACGAATTGCGCCGCGGCGACTGGGCCCCGCGCTCACTGCACCGGCGCGCGCGCGAGGTGGAAGGCGCGATGCGCGCCATCGAACAGCAGACCGGGCGCGAGGCCAAGGATGCCGAGGTCGCCGAGCGCCTGGGCATCGGCATGACCGAATACTTCGAGGCGGTCGCTGACGCGGCACGCTGCCAGGTCCTGTCGACCGACGGCTTCGACGACGGCGAGGGCTTCGATGCACCGGCCGAGGACGGCGACCCGGCCGGACATTTCAGCCGCGCCGAATTCCAGAGCGAACTGATCAAGGCCATCGCCGGCCTGCCCGAGCGCGAGAAGCTGGTGATGTCGCTGTACTACGAGCGCGAACTCAACCTCAAGGAGATCGGCAAGGTGCTGGACGTCAGCGAAAGCCGGATCTGCCAGATCCACGGCCAGGCGCTGATACGCCTGCGAGCGCGGCTCGGCGACTGGGCCAGCGTCGCGCTGGATTGAGTGATCGAGCCGGCGAAAAAAAAGCATTCAACGCAAAGGGCGCAAAGGAAAAGAAAGAACGCAAAGAAAGCGGGAAAGTCGAAAAAAGGATCTTTGCGTCCTCTTTTTTTTCTCCTTTGCGTCTTTGCGTTAGCCGTTTTCTTCTTCGAGATACCGGGAAAAGAGCATGGACAAGAATCTGAAGATCCTGATCGTGGATGACTTCTCGACGATGCGGCGCATCGTCAAGAACCTGCTGGCCGATCTGGGCTATGCCAACACGCAGGAGGCGGACGATGGCCGCACGGCCTGGCCGCTGCTGCAGGCCGGTGGCTTCGACTTCGTCGTGACCGACTGGAACATGCCGGGTATGAGCGGCATCGACCTGCTCAGGGCGATCCGCGGCGAGCCCAAGCTGGCCTCGCTGCCGGTGCTGATGGTGACCGCCGAGGCCCAGCGCGAGCAGATCATCGAGGCGGCCAAGGCCGGTGTGAACGGCTACATCATCAAGCCCTTCACCGCGGTCACGCTCAAGGAAAAGCTCGACAAGATCTTTGCACGCCTGGCCGAAACGGCCTGATCCAGGGGAGTCCGACCCGTGAACGCTCCCTTTCCGCCGGATCCGGCGCGCGCCGAGCAGCTGCGCCGCCTGCGCGCACTCGTCGCCCTGCTGGAGGCCGGTGACGATGCCGCCTTCGAAAGCGGGTTCGCAAGCCTGTTGCACGCGCGCGAGCAGGGCCTGTTCGTGAGCGTCGCGCGTCTGACCCGCGAGCTGCACGACGCCATGCGCGAGCTGCGCTTCGACGAACAGCTCTCCAGCCTGGCCGGGCGCGAGATCCCGGATGCCTGCTCGCGGCTGGACTATGTCACGCGCGTGACCGAGGAAGCCGCGCACAAGACGCTCGACCTGGTCGAGGAGTGCCAGCAGCTGACGCAGGAGATTGCGCTGGCCACCCACGATCTGTCGGCTGCCTGCAGGCGCGCCCAGATCTACGCCGGTTCGCCGTACTCGGTGGCCGGCCTGGTGGTCAATGTCGACGAGACGCGCGAGCACATCGGCAACAATGCGGCCGAGCTGCGCGATCGCCTGTCGCGGCTCGCGCAGGCGCAGGAGTACCAGGACCTCGCGGGGCAGGTGATCAAGCGCGTCACGCAGCTGGTCCGAAGCGTCGAGCACGCCCTGATCGAGCTGCTGCGCGCCTCCGGCGGCGCGCCGGCGGCGCGCCCGTTCGAGGCGCCGGCCAACGGCCTGCACGGCCCCGAGGTGACCGGCGTCACGCCCGCGGCAGTGAGCCAGGACGCGGCCGACTCGCTGCTCGCCGAACTGGGGTTCTGAGCCGATGCCTGCCATCGACGACGAAATCCGCGCCGACTTCCTGGTGGAGGCCGGCGACCTGATCGAGAAGCTGGGTGGCCAGCTGGTCGAGCTCGAGTCGCGTCCGGACGACGCCGAGCTGCTCAATGCGATCTTCCGCGCCTTTCACACGGTCAAGGGCGGCGCCGGGTTCCTCGGTGTCACCGCGCTGGTGGAGCTCTGCCACGCCACCGAGGACGTCTTCAACGCGCTGCGCAATGGCCGGCGCGCGGTCGATGCGACGCTGATGGACGCGGTGCTGCAGGCGGTGGACCTGGTGCAGGCAATGATGGCCAGCGTCGCCTCCGGCACCGATCCGCAGGCCGCACCGCCCGAGCTGGTCGAAGGACTGCACGCGCTGCTGCAGGAAACGTCAGCCGCGGTGACGGTTGCCGCCGCGCCGGCCGCACCCGTCGTCGCTGCGGTCGCATCGTCCGACACGATCAGCGAGGACGAGTTCGATGCGCTGCTCGACAAGCTCGACGCCGACAAGAAGGCCGCAGCGAAGCCCTCGGACACCATCACCGAGGACGAATTCGACGCCCTGCTGGACAAGCTGGACGCGGACAAGAAGGCGCAGCAGGCCAGGCCCGGCAAGGGCGTCGACAAGAACTTGATCACCGAGGACGAGTTCGACGCGCTGCTCGACAAGCTCGATGCCGAGAAGAAGGCCGCGAAGAAGGTGGGCCCGGCCGTGACGGACGCCGCCACGGCGGCGGCGCCCAAGGCCGGCCCCGCGCCATCTCCCGCACCGGCGTCCGCGACCACGCAGGCCGAGACCTCGGTCCGCGTCGACACCGTCAAGCTCGACCGCATGATGAACCTGGTCGGCGAGCTGGTGCTGGTGCGCAACCGGCTCAAGGCGCTGGCACTGGCGGCCGGTGGCGATGTCGGTCGCGCGGTGCGCGAGCTCGACTTCATCACGCGCGGATTGCAGGGCGCGGTGATGCAGGTGCGCATGCAGCCGATCGGCAAGGTGTTCGCACGCTTCCCCAAGCTGGCGCGCGACGTCGCGCGTGGCCTGGGCAAGCAGGTCGAGGTGAGCCTGGTCGGGCAGGAAACGGATCTCGACAAGAATCTGGTCGAGGCTCTTGCCGACCCGCTCGTGCACATGGTGCGCAACAGCGTCGATCACGGCATCGAGATGCCCGAGCTGCGCCTGGCGCGCGGCAAGCCGGCCGCCGGCCAGCTCCGGCTCGAGGCGCGCCAGGAGGGCGATCACATCCGCATCACGGTGCGTGACGACGGCGCGGGTATCGATCCCGAGCGCGTGCGCACCAAGGTGGTGGAAAAGCGGCTGATGGACGCCGCGACCGCCGCGCGCCTGTCGCCCGAGGAATGCCTGCAGCTGATCTTCCTGCCCGGCTTTTCGACGCGGGAACAGGTCAGCGACCTGTCCGGGCGCGGGGTGGGCATGGACGTGGTCAAGCAGCGCATCCAGTCGCTCAACGGCAGCGCGCTGATCGAGTCGCAGCCGGGGCAGGGCAGCGCGGTGCACCTGCGCGTACCGCTCACCCTGGCGATCCTGCCGGCGCTGATGATCGATGCCGGCCAGCGCCAGTTCGCATTGCCGCTGGCGATGGTGGCCGATGTGTTCGCGCTGGACCCGAGTGTCGTGCGCCGGCTCGGCCACTGGGACGTGGTTCCGCTCAAGCGCGAGAACCTGCGCGTGATCGACCTTGAAGTTTGGGCCGGTGCTGCCGATACCACGGGTACCAGACACGTGGTGGTAGTCATGATCGGTGAAGAACGTTACGGATTGATCGTTCGCCAGGTGCGCGGTCGCGAGGAGGTGGTGATCAAGCCGCTGGGTCCGACCCTGAGGGGATTGGCGGGAGTGGCGGGCGCCACGGTGACGCCGCAGGGCCGCGTCGCGCTGATCGTCGACGTGCCGGGGCTGGTCCAGGCGCATGCCCACGCCGGCCTGCGTGCCGCGGATCCGGCGTCCTAGCGCTCCGGCCCCGGAGATCCCGATGAATTCGCGAGCCCGCTCTGGCGATGGGCAGGACATGAGAACCCGACAGACCGGACCCGTGGCCAGGAAGCGCATTACCGCCAGACCTCGAAAGGCATCGCGAACCCGCGTGCGGATTTCCGGAAAGGGACGTTAAGAACATGGACATCCTCAGCATCGTCGGCTTCATCCTGGCGCTGGTCGCGCTCATCGGCGGCTCGATCCTCAAGGGCTCGGGCGTCGGCGCGCTATGGGGCCCGGCTGCCTTCGTCATCGTCATCGTCGGCACCTTCGGCTCGATCACGGTGCAGACGCCGCTGCAGACGTTCAAGCACGGCATGAAGATGGCCCGCTGGGTGTTCCTGCCGCCGTCGCTGGACGGGCGGGGACTGATCGCCAAGATCGTCGAGTGGAGCAACGCGGCGCGCAAGCAGGGTCTGCTCGCGCTCGAGGGCAACATCGCCACCGAGACCGATGCCTTCATCCGCAAGGGCCTGCAGATGCTGGTCGACGGCGCCGAGCCCGAGACCATCCGCAACACGCTGGAAACCGAGATGCAGGCCAAGGAGCACTTCGACCTGATGGGTGCCAAGGTCTGGGAGGGCATGGGCGTCTACGCGCCGACGCTGGGCATCATCGGCGCGGTGATGGGACTGATGGCGGTGATGCAGAACCTCAACGATCCCTCCAAGCTCGGCCACGGCATCTCGGCGGCGTTCATCGCCACCATCTACGGCATCGCCTCGGCCAACCTGTTCTTCCTGCCGATGGCGTCCAAGCTCAAGAGTGTGGTTGGCGACCAGACGCGCGTGCGCGAGATGATCATCGAAGGCCTGATCGCGATCTCGCAGGGCGAGAACCCGCGCGTGATCGAGACCAAGCTGCATGGGTTCCTGCATTGAACGCGGGGATGCCGCCGGCGGGAAGCGGGAACCGTCAGGGCGCGCGCCGCCCTGCACAGCCCCGCTGCGTTCGCGACATCCCGTCCGCAGGCCGCGACGTTGGTGTGCGCGACCGTTCCACGATTGCCGACTGCCGCGTCGCGGCTCCCGGCGGCTGAGCCATGGCCAGGAAGCGCAAGCACGAAGACCACGTCAACCACGAGGCCTGGGCGATTCCCTACGGTGACCTGATCACCCTGCTGCTCGCCTTCTTCGTGGTGATGTATTCGATGTCGTCGGTCAACGAGGGCAAGTACCGCGTGCTGTCGGATTCGCTCAACGCGGCCTTCGGTGGTGCGCCACGCTCACCCTCGCCGATCCAGGTCGGTCCGAAATCCACCCGTACCAGCAACGATCCGCGGCCGCGCGTGCTGCAGGGCTCGCCGCCGCACCCGGGCATGCGCGGCTCGAGCGCGGCGGTGATCAAGCCCGACCTGCCCGGCCTGAGCCGCCTGCACAAGGCGGGCGAGGGCGCGCGGCGGGCCACGGTCAGTGCGCGCCAGCGCGAGCAGCTCGAGCAGATGTCGGACAAGGTCTACGACGCGCTCGGCGACCTGATCCGGCAGAAGCAGGTGCTGGTGCGTCGCTACGAGGAATGGCTGGAGATCGAGATCCAGACCGACATCCTGTTTGCCAGCGGCTCCTCGCGTCTGGACGCGGCCGCCGGCAGCGTGCTCGATCGCCTCGGCGGCGTCCTGGGCGAGTTCGACAACCGGCTGCGCATCGAAGGCCATACCGATGACATGCCGATCGCCACGCGCGAATTCCCGTCGAACTGGGAGCTGTCCAGCGCGCGTGCCGCCAGCGTCGTCCATCGCTTCATGGCGCGCGGGGTCGAGCCACGGCGCATGACCGTGATGGGCCTGGCCGAATATCAGCCGGTGGCCGAGAACACCGACGCCGGAAGTCGCAACCGCAACCGGCGCGTGGTGATCGTGGTGCTCGCCGGTGACGACGGCCGGTTTCCCCTGACGGCCGCCCTCACGCCGCGGGACGCCGCACCGCCGCCGGCGAGCGGTCCCTCGATCGCCTCCACCCGGGAGCACGCAGCACCATGAACGCATCGGTCGCGGTCCAGCCCACTCACATCGACAGTGTCCGCGAGGGCGACACGGGCCGCCCGGGCGACGTGGTGCGTCGCTGGATCGGCTTCGAACTGGCCGGGCAGCTGTACGGCGTGCCGATCCTCGCCGTGCAGGAAGTGCTGGCCACCGCGGAGATCGAGCCTGTCCCCGGCACTGCGTCGGAGGTGCTGGGCGTGATCAACCTGCGCGGGCAGATCGTCACCGTGATCGACCTGCGCCGTCGGCTCGGGCTGCCCGCGGCGGCCGAAGCGGCCGACGGCCCGCTGGTGGTCTTCGACGCGCCCGGCGAGACCCTGGCCGCGCGCGTCGATCGCGTCACCCATGTGCGGCGCATCCCCGATCCGGCGATCAAGCCGGTGCCACGCACCGGGACCACGCCCTGCGCTGCCGTGCTGGGCCTGGTCTCGCGCGACGCCGAATTAATGACACTGCTCGACGTTCCCGCGCTGATGCACGCCTGACAGCGCCCACCCGACGTCGGAATGTCGGGTGAAATCGACGCTCAGGTAGGGGGAACCCCGACGCATCTTCCGCCGGGACCGCTGGCGCGTCCGAATATCGGCGCACCACCACCTGAACCAAGTAGCGGTTGCAATCTCGATGCCAGGACATCGGGTGCAGCCGGGCAAGGCGCACCGGAGTCCATCCAGGAATCCTTTCGGACGGCGGGCGATGCTGGCATCGACCGCATGGAGGTCGCCGGTGCCGTTCCCCCGTGTGCTCATGCTGCTGATGCTGGGAACCCTGCTGGGCGGCTGCGCCGCGCCCAAGCACCGTCCGTACGATCCGGCGGCGCGGACCAAGATCCACCGCATCGGCCTGCTGACGCCGGCGGTGTCGGACGAGGTGGCGGTGCGCATGAAGGTGCACCCCGGTCGCAGCTTCGGCGTGGTCGGCATGCTGCTGGCCGAGGGCGACATGGACGACAAGACCGGCACCTTCACGCGCGCGACCCAGGAGCGGGGCTTCATCTGCAGCCAGAGCTTCCGGCGCCAGCTGGACGCCGGCCTGCGCATGGCCGGCTACGAGGTGCGCGCCATGAACGTGCCGCGGCCGCAGGGCCAGAGCGAATTCCTCGACCAGTATCCCGTGGACGACGGCAGCGTCGACGCCTACCTGGACGTCTACACCGACCTGGTCGGCTACACCGCCACCAGCGGCGGCACGCCGTATCGCCCCACGGTGTACCTGAACGTGCGGCTGGTGCGCGCCGTGGATCACCGGGTGCTCTACCAGGACCGCATCAGCTACAACGCCTTCGGCGATGGCGGCGGCGCCATCACGCTCACCGCGGACCAGGACTACGAGTTCCGCGACTTCGACCAGCTGGTGGCGGAGCCGGCGCGCGCGGTGGAAGGCCTGCAGATGGCGATGCAGGCCACCGGCGACGAGCTCGTCCGGCAGCTGCGTTGAAGGCCACCCCGCTCCTGCTGCGCGTGCTGGCGCCGGGCCTGCTGGTGTTGCTGGCCAGTGGCTGCGCCAGCCGCCAGCCGCCCGCCGTCACGCAGTTGTCGGCGCCGGGTTGCGATGCACGATGGAACCTGGAGCCCGCAGCGGTGCTGCAGGTGGGCGAAGCGCATGAGCGGGTCCACCGCTTCGATTCCAGCAGCCGCTGCCTGGCGCAGTCCGATGGCGGCGCCTCCCGCTATGCGGTGTTCCGGCTGCCGCGCTTCCGCGAGGACTGGACCTTGCGGATCGACAGCCAGATCAGCGGTCGCAGCCTGTTCGCGCCCGAGGCGCTGCTGCTCGACGCCGAAGGCCGCGTGCTGCGCGAGCTGCCGTTCGAGCGCTTCAGCCTGCGCGGCGACCGCCTGCAGGCGACGGTCTTCTTCAGCGGGCAGAACGCGGACGAGCAGTACCTGCTGCTGCGCTCGGCGCGCCAGGCGGTGGGACGCGACGAGCGTCGCGTGGAGTCGGGTTCCTTCGTCATCCCGCTGATCACCGGCCTGCTGCCCCTGGTCTACATGCAGGGCACCGAGAGCGAAGGCACCTACACCTATTCGCACGGTGGCCTGGTGCGCCTGGAGGCGCATTCGAGCACGCCGGCGCCGCGGCGCGGCACGGAAGCCGGCGACATCGCCCGCACGCAGATCGGCTACATCGGCCGCTGACATCGCCATCTGCCGGCTGCGCGCCACCATGGCGGCGCTGGCGCCACGTGCCTTGCATCGCCTGCGATGCACGCCCCGGGTAGGGGCGCGCCGGATGAGCTAGATTCTCCCGCATGCCGCCCGCCGGCACGAAAAGAACAGGGAGAGCCTCGATGCTTGCCAGACGGCCGCGGTCCGCGCGCTTCGTCGCGGTGCTGCTGGCCCTTGCCGGCCTGCTGCTGCCTGCCGTGCGCGCCGCCGAGATCGGCCCGGGCATGGAGCAGGGCGCCCTGGCCGCGCAGCTGGTCGGACACGAGCGCGTGGCCTGGAAGGCCTACGCGAAGCGCGATATCGAGGGCAGCCGCCCGCTGTTGGCGGCCGATTACGCCGACGTGCAGACCGACGGCTCGGTGCTCGACCGCGAAGGCCACCTGGCCTTCGTGCCCGAGGCTAACCTCGAGTGGTACGAGCTCGATCGCTTCCACGTCTTCCTGCTGTCTGCCGACGCCGCACTGGTCACCTACCGCGCTCGCGCTCGCGAGCGCGCCAGCACCGAGACCTACCAGGCCGACGTGACCTCCGGCTGGTCACGGCGCGAGCAGCGCTGGGTCAACACCTTTTACCGCGAAACCCCCACCGTCCCGGACGGACCGGGCGTGGCGCCGTAGCGGGAAAGCCGGGCCGGCCGGGGGGCGGCCCATCACCAGGGGGAGAGCACATGGGGACTCGACGGGAATTTCTGACACAGGCCTTGTGGACGGGCGGCGCGACGATGGCCTTCCACTCGCGTGCCTTCGCGCTGTTCGGATCCGCCACGACGCCGCTGATCGAGCCGGTGCGGGCCGCCTGCAAGCGCCTGGCCGCAGCCGGCTGGCGCGAGCTGCTGCTGCGTGCCAGCGGCGGCGCGCTGGACATCGGCGCCGCCGACCTGGCCGCCGAGCTGAACAAGGTGCTGGGCGTGGACCGCAGCCTTGCGGGCTTCGCGGATTTTGCCTCGGCAGGGCAGCGCGGCGTGGAGCCGGGCAGCCCCGCTCGCAGCCTGCTCTACCATGCCTTCGCCTCGCCGGACGTGCTCGACGACAGCCTGCTCGAGTACCCGACGCTGGCCGAGATCGAGGCGCTCGAGAACTACGTCTACGGGGCGCGCCCGGCGGTGTGGGCCGACCTGCAGGCGATGGCCGGCGAGCATCCGCTCGGCATCGTGATGCTGGCCCTGCAATACCGGCCGGCGCGCGACACCGTCGGCAGGCGCCACGCCGATCTGGTGTTCTCGCGGACCGGCATCTCGCGCATGGGCACGCTGCCGCCGGTGTACGACGCCCGGGCGCGCAACTTCGTGGCGACCGTCGACGACAAGCCCTACGACTTCCCTGCGATCCCGCAACGCTTCGCGCCCTTTCTCGCGATCCGCGTCCCCGGCGATGACCCGCGGCTGGCCGTGCTCGACCCGCAGAAGGGAGACGAGGAGCGCGCCTTCTGGCTGCCGGTGCACAAGCTCTTCAGCGGTGCCGAGTGCGTGGCCGGACACAGGCTGAAGGTCGAACTGGGCTGCGCGTTCCGCAACGAGAAGCTGCGGCGCTTCCACCGCTTCCTGCAGCTCAACGGCTATCCCACGGAGTGGGTCGGCGAGGATCTCGAGCAGTTCCCGTTCGTGATGCGCGACGAGCAGATCGCCGCGTTCTCGAAGACGGCCGCATTCGGCCCGGGCGTGGTCGAGCCGCGCGCGGCGCCGTTCGTGAACCGCGCCAGGTACAAGGGCGAGTGGCTCGGCTTCCAGGTGCCGCAGGAGTGGGTGGCCACCGATGGCGTGGTGTACTTCTCCAGCGCCCAGATCCTCGGCGGCGAGGCGGATACCGAGGAGGATTTCCACAAGGGGGAGTTCCTGTATCTAGAGGGCGCGGGGGCCGACTACGACCGCAACGCGCCGGAGTACGTCAGCCTGCGACACCGCCTGCGCGAGGACGGCACGCTGGAGGATCTGAACGCGAACCCGGAGATGCGCGGGCTGATCCGCGCCGGCGGCTACAAGGCGCAGCACTTCATCGACTACGCCGGCGATGGCTGGGTGGAAGGCCGCGTCGAAGGTCTGCCCGCCGACCTGCCGCGCATGGCCGCCTACGCGCCGGTATCGCCGCCGGATTTCTTCCCGCTGGTAAGCCAGCACGACCTGATGGACTGGTGGACCACCGAGGTCCCGGCCGCGATCCGCGACGGCCTGTGGGCGATTCCGCCGTATGCCTTGTCGGGCCGGCGCATGGCACCCAACGTGGAGCTGCCGATCGGCTTTTCGATCTACGACGTCGGCGCCAGCGCGGTGGTCGGCCGCGCGCAGGATGCGCCGGGTTCGACCTTGCCCCGGCTTCCCGCGTCGAACGCGTCGCGCTACTCCGGCCTGCCGGACCATTCGCCGGGTCTGTTCGATCCGGGCTGGGACGTCAGCCAGGGCCTGCTCTACAACAATCCGGAGGAGGGCCTGCAGGCCTTCCTGCAGAACCATGGCCTGGGCACGCCCTTCGTCGAGGACGTCAAGCTGTGCGCGGCGCTGGGCTCGTACTGGCCGGCGATCGCGCCGGATTCGACGCGCAGCTTTTCGCCGCTGAAGAAGGCCACCGGCTACAGCTATCCCTGGCCGACCATCGTGCCGCTCACCGACGCCGAGACCGGCATCGAGCCGGTCGATGGCCGCTTCCTTCCCTGGGACGGCGTACGCGGTCCGCAGATCGTCGAGGTGGATGGCCGGCGCCTGGTCGAATACGCGGATATCGACCGCGTCGACTACGCCGCGATGCCGGACACCATGACCATCGCGCAGCTGGCCCGGATCGACCTGGCCGAGACCAAGGCGCGCGTGCTGGCGATGGCCGCGGTGTACTGGGCGTTGGGCATCCGCGACGCGGATTTCCGCAAGCGCTATCCGAAGAGCAAGGGTCGGGTCCTCACCGAGATCACGCGGGCCAAGGCCGGCTGGGCGGTGAGCTCGTTCCGTGCGCTGCGCGAGGACGAGGCTGAGCTGGTGGAGGCGCAGCGGCAGCTCGGCGTGAAGCTCGCCGCCGAGGGGCCGCGCTACCGCTTCCACGTCTACCGTCCCGGCGAAGAGCGCGCGCACCCCGAGGACATGCGCAAGGTGCGCGTGTCGATCAAGGAAGAAGCCGTCGCCTTCGTCGATGCCAGGCAGGTGTTGATCCGTCGCGGCAACAAGACATGGAAGCGCGACCTGTCGATGCCGAGGTCCTGATCGTCGGCGGCGGGCCGGCGGGCTGCGCCGCCGCCCTGGGCTGCGTGCGCCATGGGCTGCGCACGATCCTGCTCGAACGCGACGTGCAGGCACGCGGCAAGCCGGGCGAGGGCCTGCACCCGGGCATCGAGCCGCTGCTGCACGACCTCGACGCCGCCGACCTGCTGCACGAGGCGACGCGTGCGCGTTTCGCCGGTGTCGAGGTGGCCTGGGGCGATGCCCCCCGCTTCGAGGCCTTCGGACAGGACGAGCGCGGGCCCTGGCTCGGCTTCCAGGTTCAGCGCTCGGCGCTCGATGAGGCGCTGCGCCGGCGCGCGCAAGAGCGCGGCGTCGAGGTCCGCGTCGGCGTCGCCGCGCTCGGCGTGATCAAGGACGACGACGGCGTGGCCGGCGTGCGGCTCGGGCACGGCGGGTCGCTGCGTTCGCGCCTGCTGATCGACGCGAGCGGTCCGGCACGCTGGCTCGGCCGTCGACTGGGCCTCCAGGATCGCCACTGCTCGCCGCGCCAGAGCGTGCGCTACGGCTACGTGCGAGGTCGCTGCCCGGATCGCGATGCGACGCCCGCCTTGCTCGGCGACGCCACCGGATGGACCTGGACCGCCCGCGTCGACAGCGGGCTCTACCAGTGGGCACGGCTCGACTTCGAGCCGGTCGGGCGCGCGCACGACTGGCTGCCGCAGGCGTTCGCCGGGATGGCGCGGGTGGGCGCAAGCCGCGGCGCCGACGCCACCTGGCGGGTGACACCGGCCGCGGGTGCCGGCTGGCTGATCGCGGGCGATGCTGCCGCGAACCTCGATCCCACCTCGTCGAAGGGCGTGCTCAAGGCACTGCTGTCGGGAACCATGGCCGCGCGAACGGCGGCGGCGATCCTGCGGCGCGGGGCCGATGCCGCCCAGGGCGCCCGGGCCTATCGCGCGTGGATGGACGGATGGTTCGACAGCGAGGTCGCGGCGCTCGCGCCGATGTATGCGCGGCTCGGGGCGAGCGGGTATGGAAGACGGCGGACCCCGGACCTCGACCGGGCCACGTGAGATTCGTGGCCCGGACGCGGTCCGGGCGAGGTCCGGGGGTTCGATCCCGCCGGACGGCCTCGATCAGGCCAGCTTCTTGTGCCGCGACTTGCGGTTCACGCCGGGCTCGCTGCCGGTGCGCTTGCGGAAGTCGTCCTCGTACTCGCGATAGTTGCCCTCGAGGTAGACGATCTCGCCGGAGTCCTCGAACGCCAGGA
Organism: uncultured Panacagrimonas sp.; assembly: GCA_946481265.1. Next base: position 21,545 of record CAMLNE010000022.1, read on the forward strand.
TGTGGGTCGCGACGCGGTCCAGGAACCAGCGGTCATG